>DAIOEI010000336.1:0-3213 GCA_036746335.1 Hydrogenophaga sp.
GGCTGGGCTCGTCGAGCAAGATCAGGTCGGGGTTGGCCATCAGTGCGCGGCTGATCGCCAGCATCTGCTGCTGTCCGCCTGAAAGCAGACCAGCATCTTGCGTGGCGCGCTCGCGCAAGATGGGGAAGTAGTTGAACACCACCTCCATGTCGCGGGCCACGCCGTCGCGGTCTTTTCGGGTGTAGGCACCCATCATCAGGTTGTCTCGCACCGAGAGCAGGGGGAACACCTCGCGCCCCTCGGGCACGTGCATCAGGCCCTGCTGAACGATCAGCGCGGGGTCTTGCGCGGTGATGTTGTTGCCCTTGAATTCGATGCTGCCTTTGCGCGGGTCGATGATGCCGCTGATGGTCTTGAGGATGGTGGTCTTGCCCGCGCCGTTGGAGCCAAGCACGGTGGCGATTTCTCCGCGCCGCACCTGCAGGCTCACGCCGCGGATGGCCTTGATGGGGCCGTAAGCGCTTTCGACGTTGAGCAGTTTCAACACCGCATTGTCGGAAACCGGGGCTGTCATGTGGGGGCTCCAACATGGTTCTCTCGTCGCAGGCTGGAGACGTCGTCCACAGAGCCAAGATAGGCCTCGATCACGCCCGGGTCGCGCTGCACCGCGGCCGGTGTGCCGGTGGCAAGTTGGGCGCCCATGCTCATGGCCAGCACGCGGTCCGATACTTTGGACACCAGTGTCATGTCGTGTTCCACCATCAGAACCGTGATGCCAAGTTCGTTCTTGATGTCGGTAATCCAGAAGGCCATGTCTTCGGTTTCTTCCACATTCAGGCCCGATGAGGGTTCATCCAGCAGCAGCAGCCGCGGCTCGGTACACAAGGCGCGCGCCAGCTCCACCACCTTGCGCACGCCGTAGGGTAGGCCAGCCACCATGCTTTCACGGTGGTGCTGGAGATTCAGAAAATCAATGACCCGCTCCACCTTTTCGCGGGCCTCGATTTCCGCGCGCCTGGTCTTGGCCGTGAAGAACATCTCGCTCCAGAGGCCTGTCTGGCGGTGGGTGTGGCGCCCAATCAGCAGGTTCTGAAGCACGGTGGCGTGCTCAAACAGTTCGATGTTCTGGAAGGTGCGCGCGATACCCAGCCGGGCGATGCGGTGTGCAGGCTGCTCGGTGAGCACCATGGGGCCCTGGGGCCCCTGGAACTCGATGCGTCCCTGTGTAGGCTGGTAAATGCGGCTGATCAGGTTGAACACCGTGGTTTTGCCCGCACCGTTGGGGCCGATCAGGGTGAACACCTCACCTTTTCGAACCTCGAAACTCACATCGTTGACCGCCAGCACGCCGCCAAAGCGCACGCTGAGGTTTTGGGCGGAAAGAAGCAGATCGTCAGTCATGGGTGACTCGCCCAAGAACGGATGAAACGGACGAGGGGTTCGAGGCGAGAACACCGCGGAACCGGCTTTGCCGGGCGGCAGGTGTTGCCCCCTTGAGGGGGTGACGCGAAGCGGCGCGGGGGTGGTTCATTTCAAACGGTCCGATTTCTGGAAGCTTTTTTGCCGCTTGAACATACCCTTGCGGTAGAACGGAAACAGCTGGAACCAGGTCCGAATCTTGAGCCAGCGGCCGTACAGCCCCATGGGTTCGAACAACACCACCGCAATCAGCACAAGGCCGTAGATCACGCCTTTGAGGCCAGTGGCCTCTGCGATGGCGGCTGGCAAAATATCTTTGCTCATGGCAATGAGCTGGGGCATCACGATGATGAAAATCGCGCCCAGGAAGGCGCCGTGGATCGAGCCAAGGCCACCGATCACCACCATCAGCAACAGGTCCACCGACTGCAGCAGGCTGAACTGGTCTGGAGAAAGGAACTGGATTTTGTGGGCGTACAAGGCGCCACCAATTCCGGCCAGCGCGGCGGAGATGGCGAAGCTCAGCGTCTTGTAGCGCGCCAGGTGGATGCCCATGCTTTGCGCGGAAATTTCCGAGTCGCGGATCGCGACAAAGGCCCTGCCGGTGGACGAGCGCATCAGGTTGACGATACCCAGCGTTGCACCCACTGTGATCAGCAGGCAGAGGAAGTAAAACTCGGTCGAGGAGTCCAGCTCCCAGCCCATCAGCTGCGGATAACCGACCATCAATCCAGAGTTGCCGCCCGTCACACTTTCCCAGCGTGCCATGGCTTCTTCAACAATGAAGCCGAACGCCAGTGTGGCCATGCCCAGGTAAATTCCCTTGACCCTCAACGCAGGCAATCCCACCACCATACCCACTGCAGCCGAAAGCAGTCCGGCGCAGGCCAGGGCCAGCGGGAATGGAAACCCTGCATTGACCAGCACCGCCTGGGTGTAAGCGCCAACCCCCAGGAACGCCGCATGACCGAGGGAGAACAGGCCAGTGAATCCCGCCAGCAGCATCAGCCCCAGCCCGACAATGGCGTAGATCAGCACAAAGGTGAACTGCGCCAGCCAGTACTCCTCCACCAGCCAGGGCGCCGCCAGCAAGAACAGACACAACAGGCCGTACCAGAACACATGCCCGCCATGTTTGGCGAGCCGGATGTCCTGGTCGTACTCGGTCTTGAAGATGAATCTCATATCCCCCCCGCAGCGCCTGCGGCGCTACCCCCCTGGGGGGGCTGAGGGCCGCGGCTCCAAGTCTGCCTGCGCAGACTTGGACTGCCCGAAGAAGCCTCGCCTCTGGCGAGGCTGCGGCCTGCAAGGCCCACCAGAGGCCCGGCAAAGCCGGTTCCTCGGTGGCACTGGAAGAACGAATGGCGTTCGTGGCTCTGTGGCATCTTCATACTTTCTTCCGGAGTTTCTCGCCGAACAATCCGTTGGGTTTGATCACCAGCATGATCAACACCACGATGTAAGGCGCAATGTCCTTGAAGCCTTCGGGCAGGTAGAAGCCCGAAAGCGCCTCCACGATCCCGATCACCAGTCCGCCGACGATGGCGCCTGGCAAGCTGCCAAAACCGCCAACCACCGCAGCCGGGAAGGCTTTGAGGCCAATCAGACCCATATTGGCGTGGATGAAGGTGATGGGAGCCAGCAGCAAGCCGGCAATCGCCGCTACCGCCGCAGCCAGTCCCCAGACCAACCCGTTAAAGCGTTTGACCGGAATGCCCATGTAGTAAGCCGCGAGCTGGTTTTGCGAGGAAGCCTGCATCGCAATGCCCAGCTTGGTGTACTTGAACATCGCAAACAATCCGGCACAAAGCAGCGTGGTTACCCCGATCACGACCACCTGTTCGGCTGATACCA
>DAIOEI010000337.1:0-3208 GCA_036746335.1 Hydrogenophaga sp.
GTCCAAAACGAGGCGTTCCGGAGTCCATCCGAATTATGTCAAAGGTCAAACCAGCTCCCCTGCCACCAGACACCGTGATCGGAGGTTACCGCATCGTGCGCAAGCTGGCGGCTGGCGGTTTCGGCGTGGTTTACCTGGCGATCGACACCGAGGGGCAGCAGGTGGCGGTCAAGGAGTACCTTCCTTCTTCTCTGGCGTCCCGGGGCCCCGGTGAGTTGCTGCCGCAGGTACAGCCTGAAAAGCTCTCTTTGTACCGGCTCGGCCTCAAGAGCTTTTTTGAAGAGGGGCGGGCGTTGGCGCAGATTTCTCACCAGTCTGTGGTGAGTGTGCTCAACTTCTTTCGGGAAAACGAAACCGTTTACATGGTGATGAACTACCTGGAGGGTGCGTCCCTGCAGGACTTCATCATCACCGCGCGCGACCTCAAGCGCCAGAAGGTATTCCGCGAGTCCACCATCCGTTCTTTGTACGACGAGGTGCTTCGCGGGCTGCGCATCGTGCACCAGCACAAGATGCTGCACCTGGACATCAAGCCGGCCAATATCTTCGTGACGGATGACAACCGCGCTGTGCTGATTGACTTCGGCGCGGCGCGCGAGGTGCTGAGCAAGGAGGGCAACTTCATTCGCCCGATGTACACCCCCGGTTTTGCCGCACCTGAAATGTACCGGCGCGATTCCAGCATGGGGCCGTGGACAGATATCTACGCCATCGGTGCCTGTATTTACGCCAGCATGCAGGGTTATCCGCCCAATGACGCGCCCCAACGGCTGGAGAAAGACCGCCTCTCGCTGGCGCTATCGCGGCTGCGCGGCGTGTACTCCGACAACCTGATCGAGGTGGTCGAGTGGTGTATGTCTCTGGACCCCTTGTCGCGTCCGCAGTCGGTGTTTGCGCTCCAAAAGGAGCTCAGCCGCGAAACGGAGCGCAGCTACACCAAACTGACGGTGGCCGAGAAGATGCGCCTGCAGTTTGACAACATCATTTCGGACAACAAGAAGACCAGCCGCAAATCGACCGCAGCGGGTACCAAGTTCCGATGAAATTTTCGGTTTATCAGATCAGCCGGCAAGGCGGGCGCGAGCGCAACGAAGATCGCATGGGCTACGCCTACACGCGGGAGTCGGGCCTGTTGGTTCTGGCCGATGGCATGGGCGGGCACCCCGAGGGTGCCATGGCTGCGCAGTTGGCGCTGCAGACGCTCTCAGCCTACTTTCAAAAGGCTGCCAACCCCACCGTCAAGGAGGTTCCCGACTTCCTCTCCAGCGCGGTGATGGCGGCCCACCACCAGATCATCCGTTACGCGGCAGAGAAGGGTATGCTGGACACGCCACGCACCACCTTGGTGGCCGCCTTGATCGAGCGCGGGCAGATGAGCTGGGTTCACTGCGGCGACTCCCGTCTGTATCTGGTGCGAGAGGGTGAGTTGCTCACCCGCACACGCGACCACTCTTATATAGAGCAGCAGGCCCACATGGGCAAGTCCACTCAGCACATCAACCGCAACATCCTGTTCACCTGCCTGGGCTCACCTGCCAAACCGGTGTTCGATCTTTCCGGGCCAGTCACATTGCACAAGGGTGATCGCGTGTTGCTGTGCTCTGATGGTCTCTGGGGTACCGTCAAGGACTTCGAGATCACGGACGAATTGTCGCGGCACAGCCTGGACCAGGCAGTGCCCGAGCTGGTCGAGATGGCGCTCAAGCGCGGCGGGCCACGTTGCGACAACGTCACGGTGCTGGCGCTGGAATGGGAAACCGAAGACGAATTCCAGTCCACACACGTGTCCACGGAAGAAATTGAAGACGGTGTGTTTTCATCCACGATCCAGTCCGGGGTGGCCGATCCCAATATGGAAGATTTGGACGATGCGGCCATTGAGCGGTCGATTGCAGAAATCAACGAAGCCATTCGGCGCACCGCCGAAAAGAATGCTTAGGACCCCCCGCGCAGCCTTCGGCGTCACCCCCCCAGGGGGAGCGCGTGCGGCCCGGCAAAGCCGGTTCCGCTGCGTTCTGGCTTGAGTGCCGGGCGCGGCGATTTTTGACACCTTGAGAAAATTCCCATGACAGTTTCCACACGCCCCGGCCAGCGTGCCGCCAATGCCTTGCGCCCGGTCAAGATCACGCGTGGCTACACCATGCACGCCGAAGGCTCGGTGCTCATCGAGTTCGGCAACACCAAGGTGTTGTGTACGGCCTCGATTGAAGAGAAGGTGCCGCCGCACAAAAAGGGCAGCGGTGAAGGCTGGGTGACGGCCGAGTACGGCATGCTGCCGCGCGCCACCCACACCCGCAGCAGCCGCGAGGCGGCCAAGGGCAAGCAGAGTGGGCGCACCCAGGAAATCCAGCGCCTGATCGGGCGGTCGCTGCGCGCCGTGTTTGATCTGAAGGCCCTGGGCGAACGCACCATTTCGCTGGACTGCGACGTGCTGCAGGCCGACGGTGGTACGCGCACGGCCAGCATCACCGGCGCCTATGTCGCCGCCCACGACGCGGTGACCCGGCTGATGGCAGAGGGCAAGCTTGCAGCCTCGCCCATCAAGGGCCCCGTGGCCGCGATCTCGGTGGGCCTGCTGGGTGGCCAGGCTCTGCTCGATCTGGAGTACGTGGAAGACTCGGTCTGCGACACCGACATGAATGTGGTCATGACCGGCGCCGGTCATTTTGTCGAGGTGCAGGGCACGGCCGAGGGCGTGGCCTTCACGCGCAGCGAGATGAATGAGCTGCTGGCCCTGGCCGAGCAGGGCATTGCCGAGCTGGTGACCCTGCAACAACAGGCTTTGGCGGCTTGAGTATGCAACTGGTGCTGGCCTCGAACAACCTGGGCAAGTTGCACGAGCTGCAGGCGCTGTTCGCGCCGCTGGGCGTGGAGCTGGTGCGCCAGTCCGACCTGGGTATTCCCGAGGCGCCCGAACCACACCGCACGTTCGTAGAAAACGCTTTGGCGAAGGCGCGCCACGCGGCGCGGGTCAGCGGGCTGCCAGCGCTGGCCGATGACGCAGGCCTGTGTGTCGACGCTTTTGGCGGTCTGCCTGGTGTGGACACCGCCTACTACGCCACGCAGTTCGGTTATGCCAAAGGTGACGACAACAACGTGCGCGCCCTGCTGGAGCAGATGCAGGGCGTCACCGACCGAAGAGCCGCGCTTGTGAGCACCCTGGTGGCCCTGCGCAGCGCCGACGACCCCGAGCCGCTGGTGGCCACCG
>DAIOEI010000338.1:0-3160 GCA_036746335.1 Hydrogenophaga sp.
TGGCTGGTGGGCGAGGAGGGGCGCGGCGTGCCGCAGATCCTGGCCATGGGCACCACGCCCTGGGCACCAGCGCCCTGATGCGCCAGGCACTGTCGATTGCGCTGAATCACACCAGCCAGCGCATGGCCTTCGGCAAAAAGCTGATCGATCAGCCGCTGATGCAGAACGTGCTGGCTGACCTCGCGCTCGAATCCGAAGCCGCGACCGCGCTGGCCCTGCGGCTGGCGCGCAGCTTCGACCGTGCCGCCACCGACGAGCATGAGCGCGTGATGCAGCGCCTGCTGACCCCCGTGGCCAAGTTCTGGATCTGCAAGCGCGGCAGCAATTTCGCGCAGGAAGCCATGGAATGCCTGGGCGGCAACGGCTATGTGGAAGAGGGCGGCGAAGGCATCATGGCGCGCATCTACCGTGAGATGCCGCTCAACAGCATCTGGGAAGGCGCCGGCAACATCATGGCGCTGGACCTGCTCAGAGCTTTGAGAAAAGCCGATGCCGCCGCTGCACTCGCCCACGAACTCGTCCCTGCCAAAGGCATGCACCCCGCGCTGGACCACTTGGCCGCCAGCCTGCCCACCCGCGTGGAGCTGATGGCGACCGAGATCGAGGCACGCCGCCTGGCGCAGGACGTGGCCCTGGCCGTGCAGGCCGCGCTGCTGGCGCAGACCGCGCCGCCCGCCGTGTTCGGCGCCTTCTGCGATTCGCGCCTGGCCGGGCACTGGGGCCACAGCTTCGGCTCGCTCGGCTCAGGCACCAATTTCGCGGCCATCATCGAGCGAGCACAACCCAGATGATGGACCACCCCCGCCGCGCTGCGCGCGACCCCCTTCGAGGGGGCGCACCAGCCGTCCGGCAAAGCCGGCCCGGCGGTGTCCTCGACCGGCACCCCGCACACCAGCACCTTGCACCAACAGGAGACACCCATGACCACCCCCATCCTGCACCACTACCCCTCGTCCCCGTTCGCCGAAAAGGGCCGCCTCATGCTCGGCTTCAAGGGCCTGGCCTGGCAGAGCGTGCACATCCCCATGGTCATGCCCAAGCCCGATGTGCTGGCGCTGACCGGCGGCTACCGCCGCACGCCGCTGCTGCAGATCGGGGCCGACATCTATTGCGACACCTCCCTCATCGCCACCGCGCTCGAACACCTCCAGCCCGAACCGGCGCTCTTCCCTGAGCACCTCAAAGGCGTCGCGCGCATCGTGGCGCAGTGGGCCGACGGTGACCTGTTCTGGGCCGCTATGGGCCACACGCTCAGCCCCAAGGGCGCGGCCGCCATGTTCGCCAACCAGCCGCCCGAAGCGGCCCAGGCCTTTGCGGCCGACCGCGGCGCCATGCGCACCGGCATGACCAGCCTGCGCCCCGGCGACGCCACCAGCGCCTACCGCAGCCACCTGCGCCGCCTGGCCCACATGCTGCACGAGCAGCCCTTTCTGCTGGGCAGCGCGCCCTGCATCGCCGACTTTGCGGCCTACCACCCGCTGTGGTTCACCCGCGTGGTCAACCCGGCCATGGCCGGCATCCTGGACGCCACGCCCGGCGTGCTGGCCTGGATGGACCGCATGGCCGCCATCGGCCACGGCAAGCCCGCCAAGCTCACGTCAACCGAGGCGATTGCCATCGCCGCGGCGGTGGAGTCCGCGCCCCTGGCCGACGAGGCCTTCCAGGACGACCACGGCATCGCCCTGGGCAGCCGCGTCACCGTGGCCGCGCAGAACTTCGGCACCGAGACCACCGAAGGCACGCTGGTCGCCGCCACCCGCACCCAGTACACGCTGGCCCGTACCGACGACCGCGCCGGGCGCCTGCACGTGCACTTCCCGCGCATCGGCTATGTGCTCAAGGAAGTGAAAACTTGACCGGAACCACCCTTTTCCCCCGCGGCGCCCAGATCCACTGGCGCTGCCTGCCGTTCCACGCCATGAGCGCCAAGACCCTCTACCGCCTGCTGCGCCTGCGCTCCGAGGTGTTCGTTGTCGAGCAGGCCTGCGCGTTCCTCGATCTGGACGGGCTGGACGCGCAGTGCCTGCACGTTTTGGGCGAGGTTGTCGATGCCGACGGCACCGCGCACCTGCACGCCAGCACCCGCCTGGTGCCGCCCGGCGTGGCCTTTTCCGAGGCCAGCATCGGGCGGGTGGTCACTGCGCCGGCCGCACGCGGCGGCGGCATCGGCCACCTGCTCATGGCCGAGTCGGTGCGCCAGCTGATCGCGCTCTGGGGACCGCAGCCCATCCGCATCGGTGCCCAGGCGCACCTCGAATCCTTCTACAACCGGCACGGCTTTGTGTCGGACAACAAGTCTTACATCGAAGACGGAATCCCGCATCTGGAAATGATTCGGGCCTGACCCCACTACAACCCAAGGAGACAACAACGTGATTTCAGACTTCCAAGGCAAGACTGCCGTGCTCACCGGCGCCGGTTCCGGCTTCGGCCTCGAATGCGCGCGCATCGGCGCCAAACTGGGCATGAACCTGGTGCTGGTCGATGTGCAGCCCGACGCGCTGGACAAAGCCCGGGCCGAGCTGGAAGCCGCTGGCGCCCAGGTACTGGCCCGCCGGGTGGACGTGTCGAGCGCCGAGCAGATGGATGCCCTGGCCCAGGCCGTGCAGCAGCGCTTTGGCGCGCCGCACTTTGTCTTCAACAACGCGGGCGTGGGCTCGGGCGGCTTGGTCTGGGAAAACTCCGTCAAGGACTGGGAGTGGGTGCTCGGCGTCAACCTCTGGGGTGTCGTCCACGGCGTGCGCCTGTTCACCCCGATGATGCTGGCCGCCGCAAAAGCCGACTCGGCCTGGCGCGGCCACATCGTCAACACCGCCAGCATGGCCGGGTTGCTCACGCCGCCCAATATGGGCATCTACAACGTCAGCAAACACGCCGTGGTCAGCCTGACCGAGACGCTCTACCAGGACCTCAAGTTGGTCACCGACCAAGTCAGCGCCAGCGTGCTTTGCCCGTACTTCGTGCCCACCGGCATCAGCCAGAGCCACCGCAACAAGCCCGCCGAACTGGCCGATGAAAAGCCCACGCAGAGCCAGCTGATCGGGCAGGCCATGAGCGACAAGGCGGTGGGCTCCGGCAAGATCACCGCCGCCCAGGTGGCCGAGATGGTGTTCCACGCCATGCGGCACGACCAGTTCTACATCTACAGCCACCCCAAGGC
>DAIOEI010000339.1:0-1772 GCA_036746335.1 Hydrogenophaga sp.
GCCATGCCGATTTGCTGCTGACCGGCGGAGAAGGCAGCCGCAGTCTCAGCGCCCTGCCAAAAGGCGTGGGCTGGCGCCTGGGACCACGCTGGCGGGAAGGTGGTCTGGCGTTGGCCGCCAGCCTGAGTCTGCCCTGCTGCACCACGCAGCCGCTGGCGCTGTGGTTACGCCCCGGCCTGCAAGACCTGCGGATGCAGATCGGTGCGCACCAAAGCCAGTGGCCGGCCGTATTGCTGGCCGGCCTGGGCACCCCCTGGAACACCCTGCGCCCCGAGGGCCGATTGATGCTGCAAACCGAAGGTCTGCGCATGGAACTGGTCGAGGGACGCATGCGCCTGCAAGGCAAGCTGGACGTCGATGCGCTGGACATGAGCTCCCGTGTGTCCACCCTCAAACCCCTGGGCAGCTACCGCGTCGCCTTTCAGAGCGCGGCCGACGGGCAAGGCGCCACTTTGGACCTGAGCACACTGGGCGGCAGCCTGGAGCTCAGCGGGCAAGGGCAATGGGTCGGCGGGCGCTTGCGCTTTTCGGGCTTTGCGCAGGCACAGGCCGGGCGCGAGGCTGCGCTGGAAAACCTGCTCAACATCATCGGCCGCCGCCAGGGCCCACGTTCCCTGCTCCAGTTCGGCTAGGGCAGTGCAAGCTCCCGTTCGCGATAGGATTCCTTCCATGATTCGTCCCCCTTTCAAACGCTCCCTTCGCCATGGGGTCTGGGCCTTGGGGCTGTTGGCCAGCCTGTCCATGCTCGCGCCGGCGCAGGCGCAGCGCCGGGCCGCAGAGCCGGTAGTGCTCAGTTTTGTGGATGCCGACATCGAAGCTGTGGCCCGGACCATGGCCACGATCAGCGGCCGCAATGTGGTGGTGGACCCCCGCGTCAAGGGCACCATCAGCCTGTCCACCGACCGCCCGGTGCCGCCAGCGGCGGCGCTCAACCAGTTCAGTGCAGCCTTGCGGCTGCAAGGCTTTACGCTGGTGGACACAGGCGGGCTGTACAAGATCGTGCCCGAAGCGGACGGCAAATTGCAAGGCAATCTGGTCAACAACGGTGCGGTCGAAAAACTGACCGCATCCAACCAGATCGTCACCCAGATTTTTCGGCTCAACCACGAATCGGCCAACAACCTGGTGCCGATCCTGCGGCCACTGATCGGCCCGAACAACACGATCAACGTCAACCCGGGCAACAACTCGCTGGTCATCACCGATTACGCCGACAACCTCCAGCGCATCGGCCAGATCATCGCTGCACTGGATGTGGCAGGCGCGACCGACGTGGACATCATTCCACTGCAGCACGCGCTGGCCGCGGACCTGGTGCCGCTGCTCAGCCGCCTGATCGAACCCGGTGGCGTCGGCGGGGCCGGGCAGGCGGCCGACACGTCCTACAAAACCACCGTGATTGCCGAGCCGCGCAGCAACAGCGTGGTCATACGAGCCGCCAACCCGGCACGGCAAGCCCTGGTGCGCTCACTGGTGTCCCGGCTGGACCAGCCCAGCAGCGACGCGGCCAGCGGCAACATCCATGTGGTCTACCTCAAGAATGCCGACGCCACCGCGCTGGCGACCACCTTGCGCGCCGCGCTCGCAGGTGGCGGCGGCAGCACGTCCAGCGCGCCCAGCACCAGCCTGGTCCGCTCCAACCCGACCGCACCGGGCGGCAGCCCCACCACCTCACCGGTCGCAGCCAGCGAGGCACCCTCCACCGGTGGCCAGATCCAGGCCGACCCGGCCACCAACGCACTCATCATCACCGCGCCCGAGCCGCAATACCG
>DAIOEI010000339.1:1872-3147 GCA_036746335.1 Hydrogenophaga sp.
GCCAAGATCGTGATCGGCCAGAACGTGCCTTTTGTGACCGGGCAATTCACCAACACCGGTTCGGGCACGGGGAACAACGGTTCGGTCAATCCGTTTCAGACCATCGAGCGCAAGGACGTAGGCCTGACATTGCGCGTCAAACCCCAGATCAGCGAGAACGGCACGATCAAGATGACCATTTTCCAGGAGGTCAGCAGCGTGGCGGCGTCTTCCCTGAACTCCACCTCGGGCCTGATCACCAACAAACGCACCATCGAATCCACCGTGCTGGTGGACGACGGGGCCATCGTGGTGCTGGGTGGTCTGCTGCAGGACGAATACGGTGGCAACCAGGACAAGGTGCCTGGTCTGGGTGATGTACCCTTTTTTGGCAACCTGTTCAAAAGCGAGACTCGCAACCGCAAAAAAACCAATCTGATGGTCTTTCTGCGCCCGGTGGTGCTGCGCGACGCCCGCGCCACCACCCAGCTCTCGCTGGACCGCTACGACTTGATGCGCGCCGCGCAGATCGAGGCCCAGCCCCAGCCCAATTCGGCTCTGCGCGTGAACGCGGCCCCGGTACTGCCGCCCCAGCGGGCACCACAAGCTGCGCCACAAGCGCCAGCAGGCTCGCCCGACGCGACGCAGCCCCCGCCAGCCTCCACCGAGCCAGCCGCGAACTGAAGCCTGCGCGCGCATGAAGCACCCCCTGCCCTACGCCTTCGCCCGGGAACACCTCTGGCTGCTCGAAGACGATGGTGAACGCCTCACGCTCACTGGCAGCGCGGCGCCCGCTGCCGATCCGGCGGTACAGGTCAAGCGCCTGTCGGCCTTGTCGGAAATTCAGCGCATTCACGCGGTCTCGCAGTTCGTCTGGGAAGCGCCAGAAGCCTTGACCCAGCGCATCAGCGCCGCCTATGCCCAAGGCGAATCCAGTGCGGCGGCGGTGGTCAGCGAAGTGCAGAGCGATGCCGACCTCAGCCGCATGATGCAGGAGCTGCCCGCCATCGAGGACTTGCTGGAAACCGCGGACGACGCGCCCATCATCCGCATGCTCAACGCCCTGCTCACGCAGGCCGCGCGCGACGGCGCCAGCGACATTCACATCGAACCCTATGAGCGGCATTCGAGCGTGCGCTTTCGCGTGGACGGCACGCTGCGCGAGGTGGTGCAGCCCAACCGCGCGCTGCACGCCGCGCTGATCTCGCGCCTGAAGATCATGGCCGAGCTGGACATCTCGGAAAAACGCCTGCCGCAAGACGGCCGCATCAGCCTGCGCATCGGCACGCGCGCGGT
>DAIOEI010000340.1:0-3147 GCA_036746335.1 Hydrogenophaga sp.
CAGCTGCTGCGCCACCTCGGGCGCCAGGCCCATGCGGGCGCCCGCGTCGCGCATGCCTTCGAGGAAATAGAACACGTAGGCCGGGCCGGAGCCCGAGAGCGCGGTCACGGCGTCGAGGTCGCTCTCGACCTTCACCCACACCAGCTCGCCGGTGGTGCGCACCACGCGCTCGACCAGCGCTTGGTCGTCGGCGGTCACGGCGGCGCGCGCCATCAGCCCGGTCATGCCCAGGCCGACCAGCGCCGGCGTGTTGGGCATGGCGCGCACGATGCGCTGGCTGCCCAGCCAGGCGGCGATGCTCTCGCTGGTGATGCCGGCGGCCACGCTCAGGTGCAAGGCGCCGCCGACGAAGGCCCGGGTGGCCGCCGCTGCGTCTTTGAAGGTCTGCGGCTTCACCGCCCAGACCACCAGATCGGAAGGTTTCATCTCGGCGCTGGCCGCTGGCAGCACCGCCATGCCCGGGAACTGCTGCGCCAGCTTGCCGCGCTGTTCGTCCCAGGGCTCGACCACCTGCAGGGCGCTGGCCGGGTGGCCCTGGCGGATCAGGCCGCCGATGATGGCGCTGGCCATGTTGCCGCCGCCGATGAAGGTGATGAAGGGTGGGGTCGAAGAGGGCATGTGCTGGTGTCGGAGAGACGTCTCAAAGGGATGCGGTATCTTCTCAGAATGTTGTCAAAATCCCATGCCGACTTCATCCTTGCGCTGGACCAGGGAACCACCAGTTCTCGCGCCATCTTGTTTGACCGGCAAGGACGGGTCAAGGGCATGGCGCAGCGTGAATTCGCTCAGCACTTCCCCCGCCCAGGCTGGGTGGAGCACGACGCCAGCGAGATTTGGTGCACGCAGCGCGAGGTTGCACGAGAGGTCTTGCACAGTACCGGTGTGCGGGCCGAACAGGTCGCCGCCATCGGCCTGACCAACCAGCGCGAAACCACGGTGCTCTGGGACCGGCAGACCGGGGAGCCCCTGGCGCCAGCCATCGTCTGGCAGGACAGGCGCACCGCCAGCCGTTGCGACACCTTGCGCGAGGCCGGGCATGCCGACCGGATTCGGGCACTGACCGGCCTGGAGCTTGACGCCTATTTTTCCGCCACCAAGTTGGCCTGGCTGCTCGACCACACACCCGGGGCCAGGGAAAGGGCCGGGCGTGGCGAACTCGCGTTTGGCACGGTGGACAGCTGGCTGATCTGGCAACTGACGGGGGGGCGGGTGCACGCTACCGACCCCAGCAACGCCAGCCGAACCCTGCTTTTTGACATCCATCGCCAGCGCTGGGACGACGAATTGTTGGCGCTGTTTGACATACCTGCCGCCGTGTTGCCCGAAGTGGTGCCCAGCAGTGGCGTACTGGGTCGGACAGATGCCACGGTTTTTGGTGCCGAGATTGCGCTGGCGGGTGTGGCCGGTGATCAGCAGGCCGCCACTTTCGGTCAGGCCTGTTTCGAGCCCGGGATGGCCAAAAACACCTATGGCACCGGCTGCTTCATGTTGTTGAACACCGGAGAGGTGTCGGTGCGCTCGCGCCACCGTTTGCTGAGCACCGTGGGCTGGACGTTGGGCCAGGGCCCGGTCACCTATTGTCTGGAGGGCTCGGTTTTCATGGCGGGTGCCACGGTGCAATGGCTGCGCGATGGATTGCAGATCATTCAGAGCGCTGCAGAGGTGGAGCCGTTGGCAGCCAGCGTGCCCGACAGTGGGGATGTGTTCCTGGTGCCGGCCTTCGCTGGCCTGGGTGCGCCACACTGGGACGGTCATGCCCGCGCCGCCTTGCTGGGCATGACCCGGGGAACCGGCCGCGCCCACATTGCGCGCGCAGCGCTGGAAGCGATTGCATTGCAGAGTGCTGAAGTGTTTTCAGCCATGGAGGCCGATGCCTCGTTGGCGCTGCGCGAATTGCGTGTTGACGGCGGTGCCAGCGCGAACGGCTTGCTGATGCAACTGCAGGCCGACACCCTGGGTGTGCCGGTGGTGCGTCCGCTCACCACGGAAACCACAGCGCTGGGAGCTGCTTACCTGGCAGGTTTGGCGGTAGGTGTCTGGTCAGACCTCAGCGAACTGGCGGGTCTCTGGCAGGTGGACCGCGTTTTTGAACCGCAGTGGTCTGCCGACCGCTGCTTGGCGCACCGCCAGCGCTGGACTCAGGCGGTGGAGCGCTCGCGGGCTTGGGCGCTGGAGTCGACATGACGGCAAACGCAAGGGCTTTGGAACCCGAAACGCGGGCGCAGCGCTGGGAACGGTTGGCTGCAGCTGGGCCGTTTGACCTGGCGGTCATTGGCGGGGGCGCCACCGGCCTGGGTGTGGCGCTGGATGCCGCCCTGCGCGGGTTCTCGGTGGTTTTGCTGGAATCGTACGATTTCGCGTCCGGTACCTCGTCGCGGTCGACCAAGTTGCTGCACGGCGGGGTGCGCTACCTCGCGCAAGGCAACATCGCACTGGTGCGCGAGGCGCTGGCCGAGCGCGCCACCGTGCTGCACCTGGCGCCACACCTGGCGCAGCCGCTGGCTTTTGTGATGCCGTCGTACCGCTGGTGGGAAAAGCCCTGGTATGGCCTGGGGCTGACGTTGTACGACCTGATGGCCGGCAGCGCCGGCCTGGGCACCACCGCGCTGCTCAGTCGCGAACAAACGCTCCAGGCCTTGCCTGGCGTGCAGCCTAAAGGGCTGCGCGGCGGCGTTCGCTACTGGGACGGTCAGTTCGACGATGCCCGGCTGGCGCTGGCGCTGGTTCGCAGTGCAGAGGAAGCAGGTGCCCAGGTGTTCAACCACGCAGAAGTCACCGCGCTGAACTGTCAGCCCCCAGGATCGCAGATTCTCTCGGCGCTGGCGATCAGTGATCGCATCACCGGCCAAACCCAGGGCATTCAGGCGCATTGCGTGGTCAATGCCGCTGGCGTTTGGGTCGATGGAGTTCGGGATCTGGCGAGGACGCCTGCCTCCGGCAGCGACGCGGAGCACATGGTGAGCCCGAGCCAGGGCGTGCACGTTGTGGTGGATCGGTCATTTCTGGCTGGTGAACATGCGTTGCTGGTGCCCAAAACACGGGACGGGCGGGTGTTGTTTGCCGTTCCCTGGCTGGGCAAACTGATTCTGGGCACCACCGACACGCCGCGCAACGATCTGGCGCGCGAGCCGCAGGCGTTCGCCGAAG
>DAIOEI010000341.1:0-3139 GCA_036746335.1 Hydrogenophaga sp.
TGCCGTCGGTGCCGAAGATCTGCCACTCGTTCTGGTAGGCCGGCAGCAGGATCTCGCCGATTTGAGCTTGGCCACCTTGCACCGCGCGCTTGATTTCCGGGGCTTTGAAGAGCGACGCGCCAGGGTGCACCGTGATCTTGAGCTTGCCGCCCGAGGCCTTGTCCACATCGGTGGCGAAGGTGTTGAGGTTGACCGAGTGGAAGTTGGTGGCCGGGTAGGCGGCGGGCAGATCCCATTTGGTCTGGGCCAGGGCAGGCAGGGCGAGGGCCATTGAGGCGGCGGCCAGCGTCAGGTTGAAGGTGCGGCGTTTCATGGGGGCTCCGAAGGGGTTGGGGTGTCTGTTGCACCCCTGAAGGGGGCGCAACAGTTGCCTTCAGTGGGGGCTGTAGGCAATGGAAACTCTAACGGCGAGCATGATCAGTGTGATCGGTATTTTCCCTACATGTCAACAAAACGTTGGTAAATCGTTGTTGAAAAATCTAAACTTACGCATCGTTTTGATGCAGAGTCTTGTCATGGCCAAAACCAAAGCAAGTGGCACGCCAGCCGTCGGTGCTCCCATTGTTTCTTCCGCCCATCTGGTTTCGCCACACAGCGCGGAGATGAGCGAGTTCGAGTTCGGTCTGATCGTGGCGGGCAACGCCTTTCACCGCTGGGTCATGCACTGCATGAGTGCGGCCGGGCTCAAGGACCTCACGGCGCTGGATGTGCTGGTGCTGCACCATGTGACGCACCGCGCACGCGACAAGCGCCTGTCCGACATCGCCTTCATCATGAATGTGGAAGACACGCACCTGATCAACTACTCGCTCAAGAAGCTGCAAGGCCTGGGTGTGGTGGCCTCCAGCAAAAGTGGCAAGGAAGTGACTTATGCGCCCACCGAGGCGGGCAAGGCCCATGTCGCGCGCTACCGCGAAATTCGCGAAAGCTGCCTGATCGACGCCCTCAAGGCCGACGACGCCCTCAACCACGATATTGGCCAGCTCGCGCGCTTGTTGCGTGTGCTCTCGGGCATGTACGACCAGGCGGCGCGCTCGGCGGCGTCACTTTGATTTCAGGATTTTTGTATGGCACCCCTGACCAAAACCCGCTGGCAATTCTGGATTGACCGCGGCGGCACCTTCACCGACATCGTCGGCAAACGCCCAGAAGGTAGCCTGGTGACCCACAAGCTGCTGTCCGAAAACCCGGAGCAGTACCGGGATGCGGCGGTGGCTGGTATCTGGCATCTGCTGGGCCTGGCGCCGGGCGAAGCGGTGACGCCGCAGCAGGTGGCCTGCGTGAAGATGGGCACCACGGTGGCCACCAACGCGCTGCTGGAGCGCCGAGGCGAGCCCACGCTGCTGGTGACCACACGCGGCTTTCGCGATGCGCTGCGCATCGCCTATCAGAACCGCCCGCGCCTGTTCGACCGCCACATCGTCTTACCCGAGCTGTTGTACGAGCGTGTGATCGAGGCGCAGGAGCGCATGGGGGCGCACGGTGAGGTGATCGAAGCGCTGGACGAGGCGCATCTGCGCGAACGGCTCTGGGCGGCGCACGATGCGGGGCTGCGCAGCGTGGCGGTGGTGTTCATGCACGGTTACCGCTACACCGCTCACGAAGTTGCGGCGGCCCGGCTGGCCCGCGAGGTGGGTTTCGCGCAGGTGAGCACCTCGCACCAGACCAGCCCCATGATGAAGTTCGTCAGTCGCGGTGACACCACCGTGGTGGACGCTTATCTCTCGCCGATCTTGCGCCGTTATGTGGAGCAGGTGGCGGCGGAGATGCCCGGTGTGCCGCTGTTTTTCATGCAGTCCAGCGGCGGCCTGACCGACGCCCACCGCTTTCAGGGCAAAGACGCCATCCTCTCCGGTCCGGCCGGCGGCATCGTCGGCATGGCGCGCACGGCCGAGCTGGCTTTGAGCGAGGCCACACAGCCTGGCCAGTCGATCGCCGTGATCGGCTTTGACATGGGCGGCACCTCCACCGATGTCTCGCACTACGCGGGCGCCTTCGAGCGCGAGTTCGAGACCCAGGTGGCCGGGGTGCGCATGCGCGCCCCCATGATGAGCATCCACACCGTGGCCGCCGGCGGCGGTTCGTTGCTGGCCTTTGACGGCGCGCGTTTTCGCGTCGGACCCCAGAGCGCTGGGGCCAACCCCGGGCCAGCGAGCTACCGGCGCGGTGGCCCGCTGGCGGTGACCGATGCCAATGTGGTGCTGGGCAAGATCCAGCCCGCCTATTTCCCGCGCGTGTTCGGCCCGCAGGCGAACGAACCGCTGAGCGCCGAGGCGGCGCGCACCGCGTTCGAGGCGCTGGCGCATCAGACCGGGCGCAGCGTGGAGGCGATGGCCGAGGGGTTCATCGCCATCGCGGTGCAACAGATGGCCAATGCCATCAAGAAAATTTCCGTGGCAAGGGGCTACGACGTGACGCGCTACACCTTGCAGTGTTTCGGTGGCGCGGGCGGGCAGCACGCCTGCCTGGTGGCCGATGCGCTGGGCATGTCGCGGGTGCTGGTGCATCCGCTGGCCGGGGTGTTGAGCGCCTACGGCATGGGCCTGGCTGATCAGAATGTGATTCGCGAGCAGGCGGTGGAGCGCTTGCTCGATGACCAAAGCCTGTCCTTGCTCCAGGCGATGCTCGACAACTTAGCCCAAGCTGCGAGCGACGAACTGCAGGCGCAGGCGCCGGTTGCCGACGGTGCGGATCGCGGGCAGGCGCTGGTTGTGCACCGCCGGGTGCATGTGCGTTACGAAGGCAGTGACGCGGCGCTGGTGGTGCCCATGGGTACGCTGCCCGAGATCGTGGCGGCTTTCGAGTCGGCCTACCGCCAACGATTTGCTTTCCTCATGGCGGGCAAGCGCCTGGTGGTGGAAGCGGTGTCGGTCGAGGCGGTGCTGGCCGGTGATGCGCCCGCCGAGCCGCGCCACGCGCTGCACCCGCCGCGCGAGCTGCCGCGCCGAGAAACGGTGGCCATGTATACCGACAGGCGTTGGCTGGACGCGGTGTTGGTGGTCCGCGAAGACTTGCGACCCGGTGATCGCATCCCCGGTCCGGCCATCATTGCCGAGCGCAACGCCACCACGGTGGTCGAGCCGGGTTGGCTGGCCCAGCTCACCGACTTGGACCATCTGGTGATGGAGCGGGTGGTGGC
>DAIOEI010000342.1:0-3126 GCA_036746335.1 Hydrogenophaga sp.
CGACAAGGACCTGGACGCCATGTTGGTACGTATCGCTCCGCTGATCGACCGCTGGTACCTGACCGATTTGCCACTCGCACGAGCCAGTTCTGCGGCGGCGCTTGCACAAGTCCTGGGCGGTCTGCCGGGACCCATTGCAACGGTCCAAGCGAAGGTGGCTGGCACCTACAGCGATCCGGTTCAGGCGCTGGATGCTGCAGTTCTGGCATCGGACCCCGCTGATAGAATCGTGGTCTTTGGTTCCTTCTTCACGGTCGGAGGCGTGTTGCGCAATGGCACACCCCGGCTGACGGCGAAACACCTGCCGGGTTGAGCGGTGGCGTCGCTGGTGATGGCCAAGAGAATTCCTCGCTGAAATCTGAAAACCGGTCTTTTTGCCAGCGTCTCGGATCACTCCCGCATGCTCACATCCCGTTCTGGCTCTCTCAACAACGCGGCGTCTGCGTCAGGCCCCAGCATCGAGGAAATCCGCCGCCGTGCCAGGCATCGACTGATGGGTGCTGCGGTGCTGGTAGCGCTCGGTGTGGTCGGCTTCCCGTTGCTCTTCGATACCCAGCCGCGACCGATTGCGGTAGATATCCCGATCGAAATTCCCGCCCGCAACGAGGCGGCGCTTGTTGCAGCAACGCCAGCGGGCTTGCCCGCTGCGTCTGTGGCCGCATCGCCCGAACGCGGCAATGGTGCTGCACCAACGGTCTCTACCAGCGAAAGCTTGGGTGAACGGGAAGAAGTCGTGACGGCCACTGCTCCGGCTTCCCGCGTAGTGGCTCCCTCCGTGCCTCCCGAAGAGGCTGTGGCCACCGATCGCAGCGCCAGATCACGCGTTTCCGGAAGCCCAGCCAAGACTTTGCCTCAGAGCAGCAGCGACGCGACCAGCGCCGAACCAGCGCGCGCGGTCAATGCGGCCGCGCCGGTTTCGGCATCGGCAGCCAAGACCGCTGTGGCCGCTGCGCCTGCACAAACTGCCGCCGCTTCGAACAGCACCACCTCAGCGCCTGAGCGTTCTATCGTGCAGGTGGGTGCGTTTGCCGACAACGCGCGCGCTCAGGAAGTTCGCTGGCAACTCGAGCGCGCCGGACTCAAGACTTATACCCACGTGGCCGAAACGGCAGAGGGTCGGCGCATCCGGGTGCGCCTGGGGCCATTTTCCAATCGCGCCGATGCGGAGAAGGCTGCCGAGCGGGCGAGAGCGCTGGGTCTGCCGGCTGCGATCCTCACGCTTTGACGGCTCCGCAGATCGTGTTTGTGCTGGATCTGAACTGGGTGGACGGCGTTCTGCTGGCCGCATTGCTTTTGTCGATCGTCATCGGTTTTTGGCGCGGTCTGGTGTACGAAGTATTGTCGCTGGCTGGTTGGGTTGGTGCCTTTTTGGTGGCGCAAGCCTACGCCTCGGGTCTGGCGCAGTGGTTGCCGTTGCACGGTTGGGTGCCCGCCTGGCGCACGGCGCTGGCTTTTGTTGTGCTATTTGTCGGCACGGCTTTTGCCGCCGGTCTGGTGGCCTGGGTGATCAAGCGGATGGTGGCATCTGTGGGCTTGCGACCGATCGACCGTGTGCTCGGTGGTGCATTTGGCCTGGTGCGTGGCTTGCTGATTCTGCTGGGCGCCACACTGGTCGTGAACATGACCTCGTGGCGGTCCGAGGCAGCCTGGCAGAACGCGCGGGTGGCCACTTTCATGGGTGAGGGCCTTCATACCCTGCGCCCTTTGCTGCCGGAGTCTTTGGTCCGTTACTTGCCTTGAACCGCTGCGACATCAATCGAGCTCATTGCTGAAGGAATTGAACATGTGTGGAATTGTCGGGGTGGTCAGCCAGACACCGGTCAACCAGCTGATCTATGACGCGCTGCTGCTGCTGCAGCACCGGGGTCAGGACGCCGCAGGCATCGCAACCCAGCAGGGGCGCAAGTTCTTCATGCACAAGGCCAAAGGCATGGTGCGAGACGTCTTCAGAACCCGCAACATGCGCGCGCTGCCAGGCAACGTGGGTCTGGGGCAAGTGCGTTATCCGACAGCAGGCAATGCCTTCAGCGAAGAAGAAGCGCAGCCGTTTTACGTCAATGCACCCTTCGGCATTGTGATGGTGCACAACGGCAACCTGACCAACGCCCAGACGCTCAGACAAGAGCTGTTCCAGACCGACCACCGCCATATCAACACCGACAGCGATTCCGAGGTGTTGCTCAATGTGCTGGCCCACGAACTGGAAAAGTCCACGCGGGGCCTGACGCTCAAGCCCGCCGATGTGTTCAAGGCGGTGCGTGGTGTGCACTCGCGCATTCGGGGTTCTTACGCCGTGGTGGCGCTGCTCGCTGGACACGGCCTGCTGGCCTTTCGCGACCCGTTTGGCATCCGGCCCTTGTGTGTCGGCAGAAACCTGGAAGGCTCTGTGATGGTGGCCAGCGAGTCGGTCACCCTGGAAGGCAACGGATTTGAACTGGATCGCGACATCCAGCCGGGAGAAGCGATGTTCGTGGATCTGGACGGCCAGGTCAGCTTTCACCAGTGCGCCGACCATGTCAGCCACAACCCCTGCATTTTTGAGTATGTTTACTTGGCCCGTCCCGACTCGGTGCTGGACGGCATCTCGGTCTATCAGGCGCGCCTGAACCTGGGCAAGACCCTGGCCAAGCGCTTGGTTTCCACCGTACCACCCAACGAAATCGACGTGGTCATCCCGATTCCCGAATCCTCGCGCCCCAGCGCCATGGAGTTGGCGCAGATTCTGGGTCTGCCGTACCGTGAGGGTTTCGTGAAGAACCGCTATGTAGGCCGCACTTTCATCATGCCCGGGCAGGGCGTGCGCAAGAAATCGGTTCGCCAGAAGCTCAATGTGATTGCCAGCGAGTTCAAGGGTCGCAACGTGTTGCTGGTGGACGATTCCATTGTGCGCGGCACCACCTCCAAGGAGATCGTGCAAATGGCGCGTGATGCCGGAGCCCGCAAGGTGTACCTGGCCAGCGCCGCGCCGCCGGTGCGTTATCCCAACGTGTATGGCATCGACATGCCGACACCGCAGGAACTGGTGGCGCACGACCGCAGCGTCGATCAGATCCGCGCGATCATCGGTTGCGACGCGCTGATCTACCAGGACGTGGACGCGATGAAACAGGCCATTGGCTCGCTGGG
>DAIOEI010000343.1:0-3124 GCA_036746335.1 Hydrogenophaga sp.
CCAGGCAAAGACCTGTGGTGCCGTGCAAGCCTCCTTCCACCAAGCTTGCCAGAGTACCACCGCAGTGGGTTGCATCACCGGGTCGGTACGGTTCAAGCGCGCGGCGGCAATGACCTCCAGACCCAGCACAATCGCGTACGCCCCCAGCAGTACGCCAGCGCCACACAGCGCCAGCAACGGTGAATAGGACCAGAACAACACCGTCCAGCCCACCACAGACGCGACCGTCATCAGGGTCAGAAACGCCTGCAGTTGAGCGAGCTGCGAACGGGCTTGGTTTGGTGATGGCTGCATTCAGCAATGATCGCACGGGGGCTGCCCACCAGCGGTCGCGGGCGGTAGACAGGCAGCACCTGGCTGCTGTGCTCTGCGTGACACCGGACTAGGGCAGGCCCTGAGGCCCCGAGGTGGCGCCAACGCGAAAATGAACGGATGAATGCCGCAACTTTGACCGACCGATCCAGGCCTTGGCTGCAACACTACCCGGCGGGTGTGCCTCACACGGTGCAACCGGAAGCGTTCCGCTCGCTGGCGGCCTTGCTGGAGAATGCATTGCGCCAGCACGCCAAACGGCCCGTGGCGGTCTGCATGGAAAGCTGGATGAGTTACCAGCAACTCGATGAGTACAGTGCGGCTCTGGGTGCCTGGCTGCAGGCTCAGGGTTTGCAGGCGGGAGACAGGGTGGCCATCATGTTGCCCAATGTGCCGCAATTTCTTGTTGCGATGGCCGCCGTGATACGCGCCGGATTTGTGGTGGTGAACGTCAACCCGATGTACACCGCGCGCGAACTCCGTCACCAGTTGCAGGACAGCGGAGCCAGCGCGATTGTGATCCTGGAGAACTTTGCCCATACGCTGCAGGAAGTGCAGGCTGAGGTGCCGCTGAAGCACGTGGTGCTGACGGGGGTCGGAGATCTTCTGGGGTTTTGGCAGGGACGGTGGGTGAATTTCGCTTTGCGCCACTTGGCCCGGAAGGTTCCCGCTTTTGAATTGGCCCTCCAAAGTTCCCTGGGCACCCGAACCGTGACCCGGTTCAGGGATGTGCTCGCCAAAGGCCATACGCTCGCCATGAGACCCTCACCGGCAGGGCTGGACGATCCCGCTTTTTTGCAATACACCGGCGGCACCACCGGCCTGTCCAAAGGCGCTGTGCTCACGCACCGCAACGTGGTGGCCGCGGTGTTGCAAGCACAGGCCTGGTTCACACCTGCGGTCAGTCGGCTTGGTGACGTTCGCAACATCAACGCGATCGCCGCCCTGCCTCTCTATCACATCTTCGCTCTGACGCTGAGCTTGCTGGCCATCCGCTGGGGTGCCTTCATGACTTTGGTGCCGAATCCGAGGGACATCCCCGGCCTGGTTCAAACACTGCAAAGGCGTCCGTTTCACCTTCTACCCGCTGTGAACACCTTGTTCAATGCCCTTCTTCAAAACCCGCAGTTTCGTCAACTCGACTTCTCTTCGCTCGTGCTGTCGCAGGCGGGGGGCATGGCGGCACTCAAGACCACAGCACAGCAGTGGAAAGCCGTGACCGGTTGTGCAATGGTAGAGGGCTGGGGCATGAGTGAAACCTGCGCGATAGGCACCAACAACCCGGTTGACAACGCTGCTTTCAGCGGCACGATCGGCTTGCCATTGCCCGGCATCGATGTGGTCATCAAAGACGATAACGGCCAGGATCTTCCCCCGGGCAGTCCCGGTGAGATCTGCATCAAGGGCCCCAACATCATGATCGGGTATTACCGCCAGAAAGAAGAGACATCACAGGCGTTCACGACTGACGGATTTTTGCGCACGGGCGACATCGGCGTCATGGATGAGAAGGGCTACACCCGCATCGTTGACCGGAAGAAGGACATGATTCTGGTGTCCGGCTTCAATGTTTTTCCAACCGAACTGGAGAACGTGATCGCGGGTTGTGCTGGCGTGCTGGAATGCGCAGCGGTGGGTGTACCCGATCCGGTGCAAGGCGAAGCGATCAAAGTCTATGTGGTGCGCAGCGACCCGACTTTGCGAGAGGAGGATGTCGCCAGGCATTGTCACGATCATCTCACCGGTTACAAACGCCCCAGATATATCGAGTTTCGAGACGACTTGCCCAAGTCCAATGTGGGCAAGATTTTGCGGCGCTCGCTGCGGGACAAAGCCACTCCAGCATGATCAGCAAGACGCCGGAGCGGGCACCGCCGGTGCAAAACAACAGCTTTGACACCACGTTGCAAGCGATCGGTGCCACAGTTTTTGAGCGCGGCTGGCTTTCGTCCAACAATGTGCTGCTCTTGGGTGATGCGGAAAGTGCGCTGGTGGATTCAGGCTATTGCAGCCACTCCGCCCAAACGCTTCAACTCGTCTCCCAGGGGCTGCCCCAAGATAGGCCACTGGATTGGCTGCTGAATACCCATCTGCACAGCGATCACTGCGGCGGCAATGCTGCGCTGCAGTTGCAGTACCCATCCCTCAAGACCTTGATTCCACCTGGCCAAGCGGATGCAGTTGCCCGGTGGAACACTGCGGAGTTGAGCTATGAACCGACTGGGCAAGAGTGCCCAGCGTTTCGTTTTCAGGGGGTGCTTCTTCCTGGTACACGCATGCAGTTGGGCAAGAAGGTTTGGGAGATTCACGGCGCCAAGGGTCACGACCCACATTCCATCATTCTTTTCGAACCGGATCACCGCGTGCTCATCTCTGCCGACGCACTTTGGGAAAACGGCTTTGGTGTGGTCTTCCCGGAGTTGGAGGGCGTGCAGGCTTTTCAGGAGGTAGAAGACACACTGGACGTGATCGAACAGCTCAACCCCAGGTTGGTCATTCCAGGGCACGGCAGCCTGTTCAGCGATGTTCCCACGGCCATTAGCAGAGCACGCGGCCGACTGGCACAGTTCCGCGGAGCACCCGAGAGACATCTTCGGCATGCGCACAAGGTCTTGATCAAATTTCGTCTGCTGGCGTGGCAGCGCATTGAACACCAGGAATTGTTCGAATGGTGCAGGAACACCGCCTTTTTACGCACCGCGATGCCCCGCGAAGACCAAGTTTCTCAGCATGAATGGCTCAATTTGATTCTGGAGGAGCTTGCCCGCTCTGGCGCCATTGACCAAGAAAACGGTTGGGTCATCAACAAATA
>DAIOEI010000344.1:0-3123 GCA_036746335.1 Hydrogenophaga sp.
GTGCAGAAGGCCGCCAACGGTGCGCTGTCGATGGCCCTTGGCGCCTTCTACTTTCATGCTGTAGAGGCGCGCCGCCGTTTCCTGTTCTTTGCCTGGGGGGCCAAAAAGGTGAACTTCTGGACCTCCGCTCAGAATCTCACCTTCAATACCGAGTTCTACGCCCAACACCGCGAACTGGTGATGCGCAAGCTGGGCACCGATTCCGGCAAGTTTCTCAGTGCTCTGGTTCTGGGTGATCGCTGATGCAAGCCACACTTGAACTCATCGGTAACGACGTTCTGTGCCGTGCACACGGTGCCACGCCGGCTGAATGTCGCATCGATGGCGACACATTGCAGCCGGTGCTGCTGGCGCTGGCCACACGCTATGACGAAGCTGTGCGCAGGGCAGATTCCGACGCCCTACCTGCCATTGGACGCGAACTTTTTCGCCTTCTAGACGCCAGCGGCTGGGGTTCCGCCTGGACGGCTGGCGCGGGCCAGCGCAGCCTTGAGATCCGTGTCGCAGACCCCGCGCCGCCGCTCGCCGCCGCCCTGCTGGATGCACCTTGGGAACTGCTCGCCACCGCAAACGGATTCCTCGCAGACGACGACTCGCAACTGTTCGAGCTCACCCGCCGTGTCGGCACACCCGCACCCTTGGCTGAGCCGCGCCACGCCGACCTTCAACTGATGTTCATGGCCGCGGCACCTGTAGGTGCCGACGAACTCGATTTCGAAGCCGAAGAGGGTGCCATTCTGCAAGCCACACAAACATTGCCGCTGCATCTGGTGGTGGAAGAGAGCGGTTCGGCCCAGCCTTTGGCCGAACGGCTGGCACTTGAAGGCCCGTTCGAAGCCATCCACTTCTCCTGCCACGGCAACATCGACCCGAAGCGCGGCCCGTTCCTAGCGTTTGAAGACGTTCAAGGCGGCATGGTGCCCACGTTCGCCGGGGATGTGGCTGGCTTGCTGGGCGATGCGCAAGGCACCGTACTGATTTTCCTGTCTGCCTGCCGCACCGCAGAGCAGTCAAACAGTGCTTCAGACCCATCGCGGGCCACCGAACCGTTCGTCCGCAACCTGGTCCGTGCCGGAATTCACAACGTCCTAGGCTGGGACGGCTCGGTGTACGACAGCGACGCCGCCGCCTTCGCCCAGTCGTTCTACCGTGAACTCGCCAAGCTCGCCCGCATTCCCAGGGCGGCTGCGGTCGCCCGGCACCAACTGCGCCAGCGCAACCTTCAGAACCCACGACAAGGTCAGCACTGGCACTTGGCACGCCTGTACCTCGGGGCACAGGGCGGCGGTGCCTTGGCGGCCAAAGGTTTGCCCAAGCGCAAGCTCGCCAGCACCAGCCAGACCAGCCAGTTCCTGGACGCGCAGCGAAGCGAGGTACCCGTGGCGAGCCGGTTCGCCTTCGCCGGTCGACGTCGGCCCATCCAGGCCGTGATGCGCGCGTTTGCATCGGGAAGCGCCGGGGTGCTGGTACACGGCATGGGCAACCTGGGCAAGTCCAGCCTGGCGTTCAGGGTGTCCTGCCGGATGACCGCGCACCACACCGTGGTGGTGTTCAAGCAGTACGACGCCTTGGCCATTCTCGATCGGCTGCTCGACGCCGTGCCTGCGGCACGCCGCCAGACCGAGCGCGCCACCTGGCGAGATGCCGTAATGGGCAACCCTGCGGTTTTGGCAGACGCCGTCGAAGACCTGCTTGAGGGTGCCTTCGATGCACAGCCGATCCTGCTCGTGATCGACGACCTGGAGCGCGTGCTCGAGAAGCCGTCCCCGGAAGCCGTCTCTGCAGCCACACCGGTCCAGGGCGCATGGCGTTCGCCGTTGGCCGCCGTGCTGGCGGCTTTCGCAAAGGTGAACACACCGTCGAGGTTGCTGATCACCAGCCGATACACCTTCAGCCTTATCGATGCCCAGGGGCGCGACCTTGCAATGGCCTTGACCCGCGTTCCGTTGCTGCCCATGGCACCGCGCGAACGCATCAAGCAACTGCGCGCTTCTGCATCGACAGAGACGCTGGCAGCGATCGACCTGCGACTCGCCGAGCGCGCCCTGGCTGCCGCCGATGGCAACCCCGGCCTGCAAGCCACCTTGATGACCCCGCTGCTGGCGGGCGAGGCTGCGGCGGCGGGGCGGGCCATCGAGGTGATCGAGCAGTTCCAGCGCAGTGGCGTGGCACCTGATTCACTGGCCGCGCTGGAGGCCCAGGGCGTTGCCCAAGACCTATCCAATGCGCTGCTCGCGTTCTTCAGTCGCATGGCTTTTGATGTGTACCGCGCCGCCCTGACGCCCCCACAGGCACGCATGTTGGCGTGCGCCTGCGTGTTCGAGCCGGATCTGCCGATTCCCCACTCGGCGATCATCGCCGCCGGCACGGCGTTGGGCTTAGAGACCCCACCCCTCGCGCTGAACAGGCTGCTGGCACTGGGTCTGCTGGATGATTGGGGTGTTCAAGGCGCTGAGGCGGCTACGTCGGTCAATCCACTGGCGCGCCCGCTGGTCGATGCGCTCTCGTCCGAAGCGGCTCAGCGTGTTGCTGCCCAGACTGTACCGGTGCTGGCAGGTGCCTGGACCGATCGCGATGGAGACATCGCCCACGATGCCCGCGGCGTCGAATTGGCACGACTGGCCTTGCTGGCGCCCGGTACCGACCCCGCCACGCTTGACCGAGCGGCCACTGCCGCAGCGGTGCATCTCTTCCGAGGACGCGACGAAGGGCGGCGCGCGCTGGACGATGTGCTTCGGCCAGCCTTGGCACAGCTGGCGGGGGCGGGCCAGGCACCGTCAGCAGCTCTGGCCCGCATCGCCTTCGATTGCGCGGACCGGCTGGGTGACACCGGTACCCGGCGGACTGCCCTTGAAAGTCTGGCGGCCAGCGTGGGGGCGGATGAAGCCGAGGCGGGCAGCAACCTGCTGCGTTTGGCCGGGGCCAGCCCGACAGAAGGTCGGCTGGACGAAGCTGAACACTTCCTTCAGCAAGCTGTCGGGCACTTTGAAGCGGCTGGGTCACCGCGCGATGTGTCGATTGCGCGGGGCAAGATCGCCGACATCCTGCAAGCCCGCGGCCAGCTCGACGAGGCCCTGCGCATCCGCCAGGAAGAAGAACTGCCCGTCTACGAGCGCCTGGGCG
>DAIOEI010000345.1:0-3121 GCA_036746335.1 Hydrogenophaga sp.
TGCGTGTAGCCAGCTCCGCCCCTCCAGGGGCAACACCTGCGGCCCGGCAGAGCCGGTTCCGCGGTGTTTTGGAACCAGACATTTCTCGCGAAAGTTTTGTATGAACGATGTTGTTACCCCCTCCACCGCCGCAGACACCCGCACCGCACTGAAGTTCATCACCTGCGGCTCGGTCGATGATGGCAAGAGCACCCTGATCGGCCGTCTGCTGGTGGACAGCAAGGCCGTGCTGCAGGACCATCTGGCCGGTGTGCAACGCCAGGGTGAGACCGACTTGGCCCTGCTGACCGACGGCCTGTCGGCCGAGCGCGAGCAAGGCATCACCATCGATGTGGCCTACCGCTACTTCAACACCGAAACCCGCAAGTTCATCATCGGCGACGCGCCCGGCCACGAGCAGTACACCCGCAACATGGTGACCGCCGCCTCGGCCGCCGACGCCGCCGTGGTGCTGGTGGACGCGACCAAGCTGGACTGGAAAGATGCCAGTCTGAAACTGCTTCCGCAGACGCGCCGTCACTCGCTGCTGCTCAAGCTGCTGCGCGTGCCGTCGGTGGTGTTCGCCGTCAACAAACTGGACGCGGTGCAAGACAGTGCACTGGCATTCAAGAACATCTCCGGCGCCCTCGCCGCGTTCGGAGCCGACGCCGGCATCGCCGTCACCTCCACCGTGCCCGTGTCGGCACTCAAGGGCTGGAACGTGGTCGACGGCGCGGCCGTCGACGGCTGGTGCGGCTATACGGGCCCCACGCTGCTGGACATCCTGGAACACCTTCCTGTGACCCGTCCGGACACCGAGTTGCCGTTGGCTTTCCCGGTGCAATGGGTTGAGAAATTCTCGTCATCGTCCGACACCAGCCAAGGCCGCCGCGTGTTCTGGGGCCGCGTCGCCACCGGCACCGTGCAACCCGGCCAGCCGGTGAAGGTGATGCCCAGCGGTCACACGGCCACCGTGGCCCAGGTGCTCAACCACGTGCGCCAGCCCAAGGCGGTGGCCGCTGGCCACAGCGCCGGCATCGTGCTCGACCGCGAAGTCGATGTGTCGCGCGGCGACTGGCTGCTGGCCATCGACGAGCAGGGTCAATCCCTGGTGGCCAGCCGCGAGATCCGCGTCACCGTCGCCTGGATGGACGACGAAACCCTGGTCGCCGGCCGCGTCTACTGGGCTCTGCACGGCCACCGCTGGGTCAAGGCCAAGGTCAAGCGCATCGTTCATAAGCTCGACATCCATACCCTGGCCGAAGAAGAAGCCACCCAGCTCGAACCCAACGCCATCGGTCACATCGAGCTGACCCTGCAGGAGCCGCTGGCCACCCTGCCCTTCACAGCGTCGCGCGCGCTCGGGTCGCTGGTGCTGGTGGACACCGCCAGCCACAAAACCGCTGGCGCAGTGCTGGTAAGTGGACCACTGCCCGCCTAATCAACATAAGGGCCAAGGGCATGCCAGTGCCTTGGCCCTGTGCAGCGCCTAAAATCACGGTTTGACCGAATTTCCCCGAGTACCATGACCCACGTCGTCACCGAATCCTGCATCCGCTGCAAATACACCGACTGCGTCGATGTATGCCCCGTCGACTGTTTTCGCGAAGGCCCCAACTTCCTGACCATCGATCCTGATGAATGCATCGACTGTGCAGTCTGCATTCCCGAGTGCCCGGTGAGCGCGATCTATGCGGAAGAGGACCTGCCCAAGGACCAGCTGCACATGACAGCGATCAATGCCGAACTGGCCTTGTTGCCGGGCTGGAAGAGCATCACCAAGCGCAAAGAACCGTTGCCGGATGCCGACGAGTGGAAAGACCGCACCGGCAAATTGTCCGAACTCAAGCGCTGAGTATGGCGCCCGGGCCAGGCGGAACCCACAGCGCCCAAGCGCAAGCCAGCGCACCCAATCACACCTCTGCGGTGGTGATTGGAGCGGGCCCGGTGGGCCTGTTTCAAGTGTTTGAACTGGGTTTGCTCGACATCCGGGCGCATGTCATTGACGCCCTTCCGCATTTGGGTGGCCAACCGGTGCAGTTGTACCCCGACAAGCCCATTTACGACATCCCTGGTATTCCGGTCTGCACAGGGCAAGGGCTGGCCGATGCGCTGCAAAGGCAATGTGCCCCATTCCAGCCCAACTTTCATTTGGGACAGCTCGTCACCCGACTGGAGCGCAACAGCGAAGGTGGTTTTTTGCTGGAGAGCTCTGCGGGTACCCAATGGATCACACCCACGGTTTTCATTGCGGCAGGCGTCGGCGCGTTCGAGCCCAAACGCATCAGACTGGACGGTATCGACGCTTTTGAGGGCACCCAGCTCCACTACCACTTCAGCCAACTTGGGGCCGTTGTCGGCGAACACGTTCTGGTCATGGGTGATGACGATCATGCGCTGTCGTCAGCATTGGCCCTGGCAGAACAGTCCTCAGACAAGCCTGCCAGCGTCACACTGATGCACCGGCGTGACAGCTTTCGGGCCAGCGACGAACTGGTGGCCCGATTTCGGGAGCGTTGCGCACAAGGCGTGCTGCGCTTCGTGGTCGGGCAGCTCAGTGGCTACACCAGTGCTGCTGACCGGCTCCACGAAGTTCTGCTGACCACAACAGATGGCAGCGTGACCCCTTACCCAACGACCTTATTGCTCAGCCTCCAAGGCCTGTCACCCCGCCTGGGTGCCATCGCAGATTGGGGTCTGGACATGGAGCGCAAACAATTGGCCGTGGATACCGAGCGGTTTTCCACCAGCGTTGCGGGCATCTTCGCCGTGGGCGACATCAATACCTACCCCGGCAAGCGCAAGCTGCTTCTGTGCGGCTTTCATGAGTGCACCCTGGCCGCGTACGCGGCAGCGGCCCTGGTGTACCCGGACCGCCCGGTACAGCTGCAATACACCACCACCAGCACCCATCTGCACGAGCTGTTGGGTGTGCGAACCTGAATGCGCTCACACACCAACCCTTGGGCACCCTGATCGGTAAACGCTCACCCCATCGGTCAAAAAAACGTCATGCAGCTTCAGAAAACAAACAATTCAACGCTATAATTTGAGGCTGTTCCCTGATAGCTCAGTCGGTAGAGCGACGGACTGTTAATCCGCAGGTCCCTGGTTCGAGTCCAGGTCGGGGAGCCAAGAAATT
>DAIOEI010000346.1:0-3108 GCA_036746335.1 Hydrogenophaga sp.
TCAACCCGACCAAGCCGCTGTCCAACCAGCGCGACCTGTCGCTGGCCTATTCGCCAGGGGTGGCTTTCCCCTGCCTGGCCATCGAGGCCGATCCGTCGCTCGCCTCCGAATACACCAGCCGCGGCAACCTGGTGGGTGTGGTCACCAACGGCACGGCGGTGCTCGGCCTGGGCGATATCGGCCCGCTGGCCTCCAAACCGGTGATGGAGGGCAAGGGCTGCCTGTTCAAGAAATTCGCCGGCATTGACGTCTTCGACATCGAACTGGCCGAGCGCGACCCGGACAAACTGGTGGACATCATCGCGGCCCTCGAACCCACGCTGGGCGGCGTCAACTTGGAAGACATCAAGGCGCCCGAGTGCTTCTACATCGAGCGCAAGCTGCGTGACCGAATGAAGATTCCGGTGTTCCACGACGACCAGCACGGCACCGCCATCATCTCTTGTGCTGCGCTGATCAATGGCCTGGAACTGGTGAACAAAGACATAGGCGCGGTCAAGATCGCTGTCAGCGGCGCAGGCGCGGCGGCCATCGCCTGCCTGGACCTGATGGTCAACCTGGGCGTGAAGATCGAGAACATCCTGGTCTGCGACTCGCGCGGCGTGATCCAGACCGAGCGTGAGGACGCGAAAGCCGGCAAGCTCGACGAATCCAAGCAGCGCTACTGCCGCTCTACCGCCGCCCGCAGCCTGGCCGACGCCATGAACGGCGCCGACGTGTTCCTGGGTTGTTCTGCTGCAGGCGTGGTCAATGCCGACATGGTCAAGAGCATGGGCACGCAACCCATCATCCTGGCGCTGGCCAACCCGGAGCCCGAGATCCGGCCCGAGATCGCCAAGGCCGCGCGGCCGGACTGCATCATCGCCACCGGCCGTTCGGACTATCCGAACCAGGTCAACAACGTGCTGTGTTTCCCGTACATCTTCCGTGGCGCGCTCGATTGCGGCGCCACCAAGATCACGGAAGAAATGAAGATGGCCTGTGTGCGGCAGATTGCCGACATGGCCAAGACCGAAATCAGCGATGAGGTGGCGGCGGCATATGCCGGCCAGGAGTTGGTCTTCGGCCCCGATTACATCATTCCCAAGCCCTTCGACTCGCGCCTCATTCTCAAGATTGCGCCAGCGGTGGCGCGCGCAGCCGAAGCGTCGGGTGTGGCCACACGCCCCATTACCGACATGGCCGCGTACAAGGAATCGCTCTCGCGCTTCGTGACGCAGACCGGCATCCTGATGCGGCCGATCTTCAACGCAGCCAAGGCCACACCCGCCAGCCAGAAGCGGGTGGCCTTTGCCGACGGCGAAGACGAGCGCGCGCTGCGCGCGGCGCAGATGGCGATTGACGACGGCCTGGCCACACCCATCCTGATCGGTCGCCCGGCGGTGATCGAAGCCCGCATTGCCAAGGCTGGCCTGCGGATCCGCCTGGGTGTGGACGTGGACAACGTCAACCCCGAAGACGATCCACGATTCCGCCAGTACTGGGAGCACTACCACCAGCTCATGAAGCGCAACGGCGCCACGCCCGAAGTGGCCAAGGCCGCGGTGCGCCGGTCCAACACGATCATCGGTTCGCTCATGGTCTCGCTGGGCGACGCCGATGCGCTGGTCTGCGGCCTGGTGGGCACCTACGCTACGCACCTGGAGCGCATCGACGCCATCCTGGGCAAAAAGGCCGGCGCACACAACTACGCCGCGGTCAATGCGCTCATGACCAATCAGGGTCCGTTGTTCATTGCCGACACCTACGTCAACGAAGACCCCTCAGCCGAACAATTGGCCGAGATCGCCTGGATGGCCGCGCAGGAAGTACAGCGTTTTGGCTTGCCGCCCAAGGTGGCCTTCCTGTCCCACTCCAGCTTTGGCTCCAGCAAGCGCGCATCGGCCAGGAAGATGCGCGCCGCACGCGACATCTTTGTCGAGCGTCACCCCGAGATCGAGTGTGACGGCGAGTTACACGGCGACGCCGCGCTGCAGCCCGAGATCCGCCAAGCTTACATGGGCGACTCCAGCCTCACCGGTTCCGCCAACCTGCTGATCTGCCCCAATGTGGACGCGGCCAACATCCTTTACAACGTGCTCAAGACCCTGGCCAGCGGCGGCGTGACCGTGGGCCCGGTGCTGATGGGCGTGAACAAGACCGCCTACATCCTGACCCCGGCTGCCACGGTGCGCCGCGTGCTCAACATGACGGCACTGGCGGCAGCAGCCAACGGACGCAACTGAGCGCACGGGCGCGCGGTTCAAACCGACAGGGGTGCTGCGCCAACCCATTTGCAAAGATGGGCTGGGCGTGCCGCCCCCGCTGGACCCGGTTGTGGTCCCCAAGTCCACGGTGGCACGCAGTTTGCAAGGGTTTCCCCTGTGTGTGCAGGCATGATGATGTACACATAATTTGTATACAGTTCTGCATGCAAAAGTTGTTGCGTGCGTCAGTCCCTTTACGGAGCCGCCATGAAAACATCCAGCCTGGGCACGCCTGAACAACTCAAGGACCCCAACTACACACCTGCCCTGGGCAAGGCCATCCCGCTGGGCATCCAGCATGTGCTGGCCATGTTTGTGAGCAACGTCACCCCGGCCATCATCGTCGCGGGCGCGGCCGGGTTCGGTTTCGGTTCGAACTCGCCCGACTTCCCGAACATGATTTACATGATCCAGATGTCGATGTTCCTGGCCGGCATTGCTACGCTGCTGCAGACCATCGGCTTCGGACCGGTAGGCGCTCGCCTGCCCATCGTGCAGGGCACCAGCTTCGCCTTCATTCCGATCATGATCCCTGCGGTGGCCGGTGCCGGTGTGGCGGGCATGGCCGGGCTCATGACGGGCATCGTGATCGGTGGCATCTTCCACTTCTTTCTGGGGTTCTTCATCGGGCGCATGCGCCACGCCCTGCCGCCGCTGGTCACAGGCCTGATCGTTCTGATGATCGGTCTGGCGCTGATCAAGGTCGGCATCGAATACGCCGCAGGCGGGGTACCACTCAAGGGCAAGCCTGAGTTCGGCAGCCTGGAGAACTGGTCGGTAGCACTGGTGGTGATCGTGGTGACGCTACTGCTGAAGTTCTTCACGCGCGGCATGCTGTCGGTGGCGGCGGTGCTGATCGGCC
>DAIOEI010000347.1:0-3104 GCA_036746335.1 Hydrogenophaga sp.
AGCCTGCCGACCCGGCGTGGGGGTACCGAATCGTTGATACAGTGCGCGTTGTCAGCGGTTTCCTCGCGAAGCCGCGCATCATGCCCGCCAGGCGCGGACAATCCAACCATGCATTTGTCATATGGCTTATGCGCCACACGAACAACACAAGGATCACTTCATGGCACGCACCGTTCAATGCATCAAACTGGGCAAAGAAGCCGACGGTCTGGACTTTCCACCTTACCCCGGCGAGTTGGGCAAGCGCATTTATGAAAGCGTGAGCAAAGAAGCCTGGGCCGCCTGGCTCAAACACCAGACCATGCTGCTGAATGAAAACCGGCTGAACCTGGCCGACGCACGCGCCCGCCAATACCTGGCACGCCAGATGGAAAAGCACTTCTTCGGCGAAGGTGCCGACGCAGCGGCCGGCTACGTGCCGCCCGCGGCCTGACACACAGAACGCCAAGCAGATGAGGCCACAGGGCGCACGTCGGCCCGAGGATCGACATGCGGTGGTGATCGGCGCCGGTCTGGCTGGCGCAGCCACCTGCATGGCTCTGGCGCAGCGTGGCTGGCACATCCTTTTGCTGGATGCCGCGCCCGGCCCTGCTCAAGGTGCCTCCGGCTTGCCGGTGGGCATGCTCAGCCCCCACATCACCCGCGCACCCACCCCGCTGTCCGAACTTTCGGCGCTCGGGGTGGCCGACATGCGCAAGCAGTTGGAGCAGCGGTTACCGCAAGGTCGAGGCTGGCAAGACGGCGAGGTCGACAACCTGGGGCACGCCCCTGGCCGCTGGCCGGCAGCCCTGGTGCGCCCTGCAGCGCTGGTGCACGCCTGGCTGGAAGAAGCGAGGCGCCTGACGTCGGTCAGTACCACCTGGGGCGTGAAAGTCAGCGTCTTGAGGCAGGCGCACACGGCAACTGCCGCAGAAGCGCCCGCCCACTGGCAGGCCCTGGATGCACAAGGCCAGGTGCTGGCGCAGGCGCCGGTGGTGGTCATCGCCAGCGCATTCGGCAGCTTTGAACTGCTCTGCGCTTCGCTGGCCGAACACAACGCAGATTCCCTGCCGCTGCGCCCCGTCAAAGGCCAGCTGAGCTTCGCGGCGCTGGAGGGCGAAGCCCTGGCCAAGCGGCCACTACGGGACAACGGCGTTTTTGTGCCCGCCTACCAGGACGAGGGCCTGCCACCCCAGTGGCCCGCACGCATCTGGGCCATGGGGTCCACCTACACCCGCGGCGACGCGAGCACCCACGTGAGCGACGCTGATCACGAACGCAATGCCGCCAGCCTGAATGCCCTGTGCCCAAGCGCCGCAACCCGGATGCGCCAGGCCATGGCCGAGGGCGGCTTGTTGGGCTGGGCGCAGGTGCGCTGCGCTTCGCTGGACCGGCTGCCCCTGGCAGGCGCCCTGCCCGACCTGGGCGCATTGACCGAGCAGATGGCCCGCGCCGACCACAAGCGCTCCCGCCTGCCGCTGGCGCAGGTGCCCCGCTGGCCCGGCCTGTTCACGCTGACCGCGCTGGGCTCGCGCGGCCTGACTCTGGCGCATTGGTGTGCTTCGCGCCTGGCCGCCGAGATCGACCGCGAACCACCGGCGGCCGATGAAGCCGACATCTGGCGAAAACTCGACCCCGCGCGTTTTGCGTGGAAGCGCGCACGCCGCCAGCCGGCCTGAGCCCTGCGCCTGAGCGGACGGCTGGATCGCTCTGTTGCTCTCCTGGAGCAGCCGTTCAAACGGTTGGTCAGCCTGTCGGCACATCACCGGCCTCTCGAACCCTCGACTCTTTATTTCCTGACGACATATACGCATGAAAAAAATGTTGTTCGTCGAATAAGCAGTCGCACCTAAAGTCCCGTCCACGCCCGAAAGTACCCCGCGCTGACGCCACTGGGGCAGATGAACCCCGTGTCGGTTCGCTCAGCCTGTGACGCTTGTTTTCGATTTCTGATCCCACGACCCCATGTACCAGTACTCCGATTTCGACCGACAGTTCGTCCGCCAGCGAGCGGCCCAGTTCCGCGACCAGCTCGAACGCTTTCAGGCCGGCACCCTGGATGGCGAAGCCTTCAAACCGCTGCGGCTGCAGAACGGCTGGTACGTGCAACGCTTCGCGCCCATGCTGCGCGTGGCCGTGCCCTATGGCGAGATCAATGGCGCCCAACTGCGCGCACTGGCCCGTGTGGCCCGCGATTTCGATCACAAGGAAGTTCACGACGTGTCCCAGGCCAACGCTGCCCTGGCCGACGTACCCAGCCTGCCCGACCGCTGCGCGCACTTCACCACGCGCCAGAACGTGCAGTTCAACTGGATTCCCCTGAGCCGCGCCGCGGACGTGATGGACCTGCTGGCCAGCGTGAACCTGCACGGCATCCAGACCAGCGGCAACTGCATCCGCAACATCACCACCGACGCCTTGGCCGGCATCGCTGTGGACGAGGTGGCCGACCCGCGCCCGTTCGCCGAAATCATGCGCCAGTGGAGCACGCTCCACCCCGAATTCGCCTTCCTGCCGCGCAAGTTCAAGATCGCCATCACCGGTGCCCGCGAAGACCGCGCCGCCACGCCCTGGCACGACGTGGGCTTGCGCCTGCTGCGCAATGTGGACGGTGATATCGGCTTTCAGGTCCGCGTGGGCGGCGGCATGGGCCGCACGCCCATCATCGGCTCGGTGATCCGCGAATTCCTGCCCTGGAACCAGATCCTCAACTACCTCGAAGCCATCGTTCGCGCCTACAACCGCTTTGGCCGCCGCGACAACAAGTACAAGGCCCGCATCAAGATCCTGGTCAAGGCCGAGGGCCAGTCCTTTACCGACCAGGTCGAAGCCGAGTACCTCGACATCGTCGAGAAAGACGGCGCGCCGCACACCATTACCCAGGGCGAACTGGACCGCGTGAGCGGCTTCTTCGTGCAGCCGCAACTCAGCTGCGACCGCAAGAGCGCCGACGCCAAGATCGCCAACATCCTGAAAGCCGCCGCCGAAGACGACGTGGAGTTCAGCCGCTGGCTGACCCGCAGCGTCAAGCCGCACCAGAACCCGGACCTGCGCGCCGTCACGCTGTCCTTCAAGCGCGTGGGGTCCGCTCCCGGCGACGCCAGCGCTGAACAACTGGAGCGCGC
>DAIOEI010000348.1:0-3097 GCA_036746335.1 Hydrogenophaga sp.
CAAGCCGGATCAGCCCCCTCGGGGGGCAGCGACCCGCGCAGCGGCGGAGCGTGGGGGCTCAATCCCCCTGGAATCCGTTGCGGCGGTAAGTCAGCACCAGCGTGTCCCGCCAGCCCAGCTCGCCTGGCACCAGCGGCTGGATCGGCGTGGTTTCATGGATCACGCGCGCGTCGTCCAGCAAGACGAGTGACCAGGGCTCGGTCAGCGTGAAGCGCTGGCCGGCCGGTCCGTCGGCCTCGAACACGCGGCTCTCGCCGCCCTTGATGCCGTGGCGCCCCAGCATGAACACGGCCACCAGATCCACGCCGTCGCGGTGCGCGCCCTCGGGCGTGGGTCGGCCGATGCCGTCGGTGGTGTCGATGCGAAACGGGTGCGCCTCAACAAACCAGGGCCTGGTACCGTGCAGGGCTGAAGCGGCCTGGCCCAGCCGGGTCATCAGCCGCGACCAGACGGGTAAGGCCAGCGTGTCTGGCGCCATCGGTTCGAACCAGCGCCGCATGCCCCCGTGCAATGCGTTGTATTGGAGTGGCTGCCAATGCGCGCGGTGAGGCACCTGCTCCAGCGCCTCGCCATCGACCACAAAACAGCTGTGGCGCCGCTTTCGGTAACGCCCTCCGTCTTTGAGGTGCGCGTCGTCTGGCAGATCGTTCCAACTGCTGTGCAGCTGCGCCAAGTCTTCTGCACTGGCCGCCAGCCACTGCATGACGCTGCCAGCATCGAGCAAGGCAAAGCCGTCGCGGGCCAGCGCTTGATCGCGTTGCGCAAGCGGAACACAGGGTGGGGCAAAACGGACTTCTGAACTCATGCTCGCCAGTGTAGCTGCCCACTTTTGGTGCCTGACTTGGCAAGGTGATCAGTTCCTGCGCTGGATCAAACGCACGCGGCCTGGGCAGTGCCAAGCTGACAGCATGCTCAGGAGTTGCACATGAACACCGTGAAATGGTCCGATACCTTGTTGCTCGACTTTGAACCCATGGATGGCATCCACAGGGTGTTTGTGGATTTGCTGGCCAGGGCCCAGCAGGCCCCCGACGCCGAGCTGGCGCAAGCCTGGTCGGCAGTGATCGAACACACGGCGATGCACTTTGGCCAGGAAGACGAGTGGATGCGAAAAACCCACTTTTCAGGGGCAGAGAACCACATCCTGCAACACCGGGTGGTGCTCAACCTGCTTCGGGAGGGCCTGATGCAAGCCCAGGCAGGCCAGTTCAGCCCGGTCAGGGAAATGGCTGGCGAGCTGGCAGTTTGGTTCGCCAAGCACACCCAGACGCAGGACGCAGCTCTGGCTCTGCACATGCGGCGCCAGCCAAGCCAGACCAGCCCGCGGCGGCGCACCCAGAAAAGGGCCATGGCCTGACAGGTTTTGCCTCTGCTTCGCCCATCGGCTGGGCACAAGACATCGGGGCAGCACCACAGCCCTCGAGCCCTGGCACAGCAGCCACCGAAATCCCTGGGGTTACTACGGGTAAACCATTGCTGAATTGATATTCGTCAATGGTTATATTGTCACCCCAAGGAGACCGCCATGACTCATGCCGTGCATGTGATCGAAGAAGCCCAGCCAGAGTCGCAACCACCGACCGAAACAGCCCCCCCAAAGCATCTGACCTCGGCCGAAATTGCCGCCAGAGCTGCCAAGAGCAATTCGGTTTTTTCCCTCCCGCTGACGCCGCTGAACTTTTCCGATCCGTTCAACTGGATTCGTCTGGGCTGGGCAGATTTCAAGCGTTGCCCCCGCATTGGCCTGTTTTATGGTTTGTGTTTCTTCGCCATGGGCCATGCGCTGCTGGCGGTGTTTCAAAATGCGCCCGCCTATGTGCTGGCGCTGAGCGCCGGCTTTTTGCTGATGGGCCCGTTTCTGTGCCTGGGTCTCTACGACGCCAGCAAGGCCATGCAGACCCACTCCCACCGCCCCTCGCTGCGTGCATCTCTGCTGGCATGGCGCCCCACCAAAAAAACCATGGGCATTTTTGCGGGCGTGCTGTTGATTCTGGAACTGCTGTGGGGTCGTGCGTCACTGGTCGTGTTCGCTGTGACCTTCAACACCATGCCTTCGACCGAGAAGCTGCTGCCGCAGCTCGCCAACCCGGAGAACGTCGGATTCCTGATCACCTACACCTTGGTAGGCGGCTTTTTTGCGGGCCTGATTTTCATCACCAGCGTGATCTCCATCCCGATGATCATGGATCGCAGGGTCGATGCCGTCACGGCTGGCCTGACCAGCATGCGGGCCTGTTTCCAGAACCCTGGGGTGATGCTGCTTTGGGGCGCGATGATCACCGTGCTGATCGCGCTGGCCATGCTGCCGGTGTTCCTGGGTTTGCTCGTTGTCGGTCCGGTGGTCGGTCATGCCACCTGGCACGCCTACCGCCACATCGTCCCGCAAGACACCTGAAGCAAGCCCTGTCAGCTCGGGCGCACAGCCAGCACAAGCCTGTGCACACCGCTCAGCGGTGATCACCAGGGGCGGATAACCGGGATTTGTCGGGCTCTGAGGTGCTCTGCCAAAGCCGCAAGAGCAAAAGCATGCCCAGCACCGTGTTGAGCAGCGCCAGCACCGCAAGCACTGCGCGCAACCAGCCTTCAGGCTGGAGGACGAGCAGCGCAGTGGTCATGACCGAAGAGAACCCGTTCAGCGCCACCACCAGCCAGAACAAGGGTTCGCGGGGCCGCCATAGTCTTTGCAGTCGGTTCAGGAGTTCGGGCATGGCAGCATTGTGCCGCGTGTCCACCTGCCCGGGCGTGACCGAGCAGCATCGCGGAGCTCACACAACCTCTTTTTCCTGCAACAGACGCCACATCACCTTGCCGCTGCCGCTTTTGGGCAAGGCGTCCACAAACTGCACCACGCGCGGCGCCTTGTAGACCGCCATGTTCTCGCGGCACCAGTCGATGATTTCCTGCGCGGTGGTCTGCCCGCGCGCTGCCTCGCGCAACACCACCACGGCCTTGACGCTTTCGCCCCGGTAGTCGTCCTGGGTGCTGATCACGCAGGCCTCGGCGATCGCGGGGTGCCGGAACATCAGCGCCTCCACCTCGGCGGGCCAGACCTTGAATCCGCTGGCGTTGATCATGCGCTTGAGCCGGTCGGTGATGA
>DAIOEI010000349.1:0-3088 GCA_036746335.1 Hydrogenophaga sp.
ATCTACTTCGAGCCGACGCGACGCGACCAGCGCATGCGCCAGTTCCTGGACCGCGTCAAAGAGGCGGGTGTCCGACTCATTGAGGCCGATGGATTGCGCTTGGCCAAGCTCGCCGGCAGCCACGGTCACCAGGGTGTGGCGGCGCGCGTGCAGGCGGTCGAACAGGTGCATTCGCTCGACGAATTGCTGGAGCAACTGGAGGCCGACGGCATTGCGCCTTTGCTGCTGGTGCTAGACGGCGTGACCGATCCGCACAACCTGGGCGCTTGCCTGCGTGTGGCCGACGGCGCCGGGGCGCATGCAGTCATTGCGCCCAAGGACCATGCCGTCGGCATCAACGCCACCGTGGCCAAGGTGGCCAGCGGCGCGGCCGAGACCATGCCCTATTTCATGGTGACCAACCTTGCGCGTACCCTCAAGGAGCTGAAGGAGCGCAACATCTGGGTCATCGGTACCAGCGACGACGCGCCCAAAACCCTCTACCAGGTGGACCTCAAAGGTCCAGTGGCGCTGGTGCTGGGTGCTGAAGGTGACGGTATGCGCCAGCTCACGCGCAAGACCTGCGACGAGCTGGTGGGCATTCCGATGAAGGGGGCGGTGGAGAGTCTGAACGTCTCTGTCGCCAGTGGCGTCTGTTTATACGAAGCGCTGCGCCAGCGGGCTTGAGCGCACTTGGTTGATTTTGGGAGGGAACTGCATGAAAACTTTTCGCACCTTTGGCTTGATGGCAGCCACAAGCTGTCTGGTTCTGCTGACCGCCTGTACCCAGGAGCAGCAGAACAAGATCGGTCGCGGTATCCAGAACTGGACCGGCACCAATGGCGTGCTGGAGGTGTACGCCGGTGACAAGGTGGTGCGCCGCTTTCTGAATGTAGACAAGATCAGCACGGCTCTTGGTACAGGCAGCGGGGAGCCTCGTGCCTACCGTTATGGCTACGGCGTTCTCGATGAAAACCTGAACATGCTCGTGGACCCCGGCGAGAAAAAGGTGTATTTCGAGATCAGTGACTACACCAACTCGGTGTTTTTCGAAAATCCGCGCTGAGCTGCCCCCCGGTTTGGGGGTGTCAAGGGGCGGCTCTGCTGTACATAATCAAAGCTTCTTTGATTCCTACAGGAGTGGGGCATGAATCTCGTTGCGCGCGTGCAGGACATCCTGCTCAAACCCAAGACCACCTGGCCTGTGATCGCGGCCGAGCCCGGTGACGTGGCTGGGCTCTATAAAAACTATCTGGTCTACCTGGCGGGCATCTCGGCGCTGGCTGGGTTCATTGGCTACAGCCTGGTGGGCGTGGGTGTGTTCGGGGTGAGCTTTCGGGTGCCCATCCTGGCAGGACTGGCCAATATGGTGGTGAGTTTTGTGCTCACGCTGGTGATGATTTATGTGTTGGCGCTGGTGGCCAATGCGCTGGCGCCCACTTTTGGTGGCCAGAAAGACATGGGTCAGGCGTTCAAGCTGATGGCATATGGCGCCACGGCGGGTCTGCTCGGGGGGGTGTTCAATATCTTCCCCATGCTGGGCATGCTCGGGCTGCTGGCTGCGCTGTATTCCATCTACCTGATCTACACCGGCATTCCGGTGCTGATGAAAGCGCCCGAAGACAAGGCCTTGGGCTACACGGCTGTGCTGATCCTCTGTGGCATTGTTGCTGGCGTCGTCGTCGGCGCGGTGAGCGCGCTGTTCACCAGTGGTCCGAGCATGGGCTTGGGCGGTGCCGCGCCCTCGGGGGATGTCAAGATCACGCTGCCTGGAACCGACATCACGATCAATACCGCACAGATCGAGGCTGCGGGCAAAAAGATGGAAGAAGCCAGCCAGCGCATGGAGGCCGCTCAGGCCAAAGGCGACAGTGCAGCGGCAGGGCAAGCCATGAGCGACATGATGGGCGCTGTGCTGGGCGGCGGACAGACGGCCGGGCAGCCGATTGCACCCGAGGTGCTGCAGCAGCACGTGCCCGAGCGGCTGGCCGGGCTCTCGCGCACCGCCATCGAGGCGCGCACCGACAGCGCCATGGGTATGAGTTTTTCCAGCGTCACCGCCGAGTACACGCGCGAAAACGGCCGTATTGAGGTGCGCTTGCAAGACATTGGCTCAGTGCCCATGTTGGCCATGGCCATGGGCGCCTGGACTCAAAGCACCGTGAACCGGGAAACCCAGGACGAGGTGGAGCGGATTTTCAAGAAAGACGGTGTGGCCTACAAAGAGGAGTACCGCAAGGACGGCAGCCGGGCAGAGCTGAACATGATGCTGCCCAATGGGGTGCTGGTCGAACTCAGTGGCGACAACGTGGATATGGATGGCGTGCGCGCAGCGGCCGCAGCCATGGACATGGGCGCGCTGGCCGGGCTGCAGCGGCCCAAATAAAGTTCGCGCCCTGCTGATGCACAGGTGGGGTGATGCCGAAGGCCCGTTCGCCGTACCGGTGTTCGCGCCTCAGACAGACATGCCGCCAGAAACCTCGATCACCGCGCCGTTGATGTAGCTGGCTTCATCGCTAGCCAGGAAGGCGTAGACGTTGGCGATTTCTTCGGGTTGGCCCAGGCGGCGCAGCGGCACGCGGTGTTCCATCTCCTCGATCACCTTGGACGGAATCGTACTCAGGATGGGCGTGCTGATGAAGCCTGGCGCCACCGCGTTCACGCGCACGCCTTTGGGACCGAGTTCGCGGCTCCAGGTCTTGGTGAAACCGATCACGCCGAACTTGGTGGCGGCGTAGTTGGTCTGGCCGAAGTTGCCGTAGATGCCGACCACGCTGGAGGCGTTGAGGATCACACCACTGCCCTGCGCAGTCATGGTGTCGGCCACGGCCTGGGCGCAGTGGAATACGCCGCGAAGGTTGACGTCGATCACGCGGTCGAACTGCTCCAGCGTCATTTTCTGAAGCCGCGCGTCTTGTGTGATGCCGGCGTTGTTCACGAGCACGTCGATGCGGCCAAAGCGCTCCTTCACCTGCGCCACCACCGCATCCACCATCTCGCGCTGCGTCACGTCCATCACGAAGCCGACCGCGGTAGCGCCTTCGGCCTGGCATTGCTTCACCGCTTCGTCCACCGCCGCCTGCTTGACGTCGCAGACGACAACCGTGGC
>DAIOEI010000350.1:0-3087 GCA_036746335.1 Hydrogenophaga sp.
CGTCCAGATCGATGACCGTGGCCAGGTCTACCCCTTCAGGCGCAACATAGTCGGCCAGCAACCAGGCCCGATCAGGGTGCTCCGAGGCTTCTTTCAACAGCTCGGTGAAAAACCGGATCGAGGCTGTGTCCAGCGCGGCAAAGGGCTGGTCAATCAGGGTCAGCGTCGCTTGGCTGGCAAAGGCGGTGCACAGTGCGGCTTTGCGGCGGCTGCCTGCCGAAAGCATGTACATCGGTTTGTCCAGGTGGGGGACCAGCTCGAAACCCTCTGCCAGATCTTCGGCCATGGGCAGGCTGAACCCAGCGTCGTTGCGCTGGCGCTCGGCCCACCATTGCCGGGCGCTGATGGCGTCCAGCGCAGGGTCATCAGGCTGGGTGCGCCAGCTTCGCGCGCCCCCAGGCAGCAGAGTGATTTCACCGCGGCAGGGGCTGAGCTCTCCATGGAGCAGGCGCAAGAGCGTGGTCTTGCCGGTCAGTTCGTCACCCATGACCAGACTCACACCCGGTGACAGTTCAAAGCTCAGGCCCTGAAACAAAGGCGGCTGGCCCCAGCCGAAGCACAGTTCGGTGACCCGCAACAAGGGGGGCTTGCCAGTCATGGGAGGCAGGCGTCAGCCGCTCAGAGTCAGGCCTGGCGCTTCAGCGCACTGGCCCGCGCAGGTTGGGTTCATCCACACCGCTCAACCGGTTGACCAGCACAAAGGTGGTCGGGGTGGCCCGACCGTCGCTGCGCAGGTCGTTGGCGGTCTGGAAGGTGGTCACGCGGGCGGTGTAGTTGTCGGCACTGGCACCAAGCTGACCGGCTGCCTGCAAGGCTTTGAGCTGCCCGTTTAGCCATTGCCCGGCCGGGTCGCTGGGCCCGGCATTGAACACCCGCCGGGTTTGCCCTGGTGGGAGCCGCCACAGGGTGGCCAACGCGCCACTTTTCCACATGCGCTCTAGCTCGGGCAGCGCAAGGATCCATTCGCGTCCCGAAGAAGCCAGCCGAGCATGGGTGGCGTCGATCGCCAGCAGGCGCACCCATTTGTCCACGCCGTCCTGGTGCAGCAACAACATGGCCGGCCGGTCAATGGCGCGCACCTGGTCAAAGTCCAGGGCGTTGGAGCGGAAGCACTGCACGCCCTGGCGCAGCGCTTCATCGCATGCCTCATCGCCGACCCGCATGTTGATGCCCCACAGGCGCCCCAGCAATGGCCAGGTCATGGCCTGATCGTCCACCAGATCGGCCAGCCGGGGCACGGCGCTCCCCGGTGTTTCCGGTGCAGTGGCGCCGGTTTGTGCCGCGCTCGCAACGGCAGCTGCCGGCGCGACCGCGACCACGGGCAGGCCCACAGCCGGTGCTTCGCCAGACACTTCATCGGCAGGTGCTTGTGTCACGGTGCCCACGCTCTCGCGCTGGGTGGTGGCTGGCGCGTCTTTCGGAGCCAAGGTATCTGACAGTGGCATGTTCGCAGCGGGTAGCGGCTGCTGCTCAAGGGTCTCGGGTTCGACAGGGCCAGGCCATGCCCACCAGACCAGCAGCGCCAGCACCACGGCAGCAGCCGAAGCCGCCCATCGCCAAGGGACCCGAAGGAACGGGCCCATTCGGTTTGGAGGCTTGGGGGTGGGCTGAGGCCGTAGGCGGGACTTTGCTGCCACCGCCGACATGGCAACCGGCGGCACCGGAGGCGTCCTGGCCGCTGGCGGTGGCGGTGGCGGTGGCGGTGGCGGCGGGGAGTCCATGGGCACATCGTGCGGGAACAGGTCGACAGGACGGGACGAGGGCATCAAGGGTGATTCCAGCCACCCGTTGTCCAGCGGCATGGGCTCGGTGGGAGCCAGTTCATTCAGCGGATATTGGGCCACGACCGCATTCCGGGTCGGTGCCAACTCGGGCTGTTCGAGCTGTTTGAGCAGTCCGGACTCACCCAGCAGCACCAGGTAAAAAAGTGGTGCGCCAGTTGCTGCGTCGGTATTGAGGCGGCTGAGGTGGTTGAGTGAAAAAAACGGCGCCAGATGGGCGTCGCTGATGACCAGAACGACAGATTTCCCGGCGCTTTGGCTTTCTTTCAGCGATGCCAGCAGCTTCTCCTGCATGGTTTCGAGTGAACTTTCTTCCTTGGGTGTGCCGTGCACTCGGAAGGCGTGGCACACCGCTCGCACAAAGTCCAGCAATGTCAGGCGCGTGTGCAACACCCAGCCGACACGACTGGATTCGGGCAGGCGCCGAAGCAGTTCCCGACACAGCGCTTCGCTGCCGTTGAGCACATCGTGGGTCAGCAAAACGGTACCGGCTTGCTGCGCAACTTGGTCGACGAGACGCGACAAAACGGACGCCTGCTCAGCGTTGAGGTCCATCGGTGCACCATTTGTGTGCATGACACCCGACTCGCTATTTTGATTAAAAAGAGGTACAGACATGCGTTGAGGATACCCAAACTTTGTATCTAAGTTTCACAAAAAGATCAGTAATTGACGTTGTACCGGGTTGCACCATTCTGGATCACGGCGCTTCGCGGTCCGATGGACTCCAGCGTGTGGCCCGGTTCCACTTCTTGGCCCTCCTGCACAACGCGCCCGTTGACGATGAGCATGCGGTGGGCAGGATTCTCCGAATAGGTCACGCCGCTGACGCGCAGCGGCGGGCGCGGCGTGGCAGGGACGCTGGCGGTCGGCGTTGGGGTGGTGCTGGTCAGAGTGGGGGACGGGGGTTTGGGCAGCGGTGCAAGGATGGGGCCTTTGGGCAGGGTCACATCCGCTGTGGCACTGGTCACTTGCCGGTCGGTGGGTGCTGTAGGCGCTTCGGGTAAGCGGGCCGCAGAGGCGTTCGCATCGCGGGGCATGGACCGAACGGCGTCGGTCCCCGTGAAAGTGGCCGGCTTCGGGTCGACCGGGTTGTTGTTGGTGCTGCCCGGCGGCAGAAGGTCTGAGGGTCCGATCCAGGCCCGGCTCAGCAGGGCAGCCAAAAACAGCAATACCAAAAAGGCCAGCAGCAAACCCAGCAGCATGGGCCGGTTGCGCCACCCACGAGGGCGCGCAGGTGCACCCTGTGCTGGCAGCGCCTGGGGGGCGCCGGGCTCGGCCATCAACAGCACGTTGGCCTGGCCAT
>DAIOEI010000351.1:0-3082 GCA_036746335.1 Hydrogenophaga sp.
GCCCGGAAATGCTGCGCGACCTCAAGGCATTGGCCGAAAAGCTGGACTTTGAAGAAGGCAATACCAGCCGACCTGGCGACTTTGTGATCGAACGAGCGTTCGTCTCCTGAGTACCTTGGTGCTGTTGTTCGGCGGCGTTGTGCCAGGCACGGCTTGCGTGGCCGCCGTCGGTTGAGGAACTAAGAAGCCCGCAGCCGCCTCCATCGGTCTTTTTCGGGGCAGACGATGCCCATGCTGAGGAGCCTCATGTTGGATGCCATTTCGTCCAGTCCCCTGCAAACCCTGGGCGCTTACCCTCGCCGCTGGCTCGCGCTGATCGCGCTCGGTTGTGCCGGGTTGATGGTTTTTGGCCTTTACCTGCAGCATGCGGTGGGGCTGGAGCCTTGTCCCATGTGCATCGTGCAGCGGTATGCGCTCTTGCTGGTGGTGGTGCTTGCGGGCATCACTGCAGTCTTGTCCCAGCGCCTGGCCTTGGTGGTGGGGCAGTGGCTGACGCTGCTGGCTGCGCTCTTTGGCGCGTTTGTGGCGGCGCGACAAAGCTGGTTGCAATGGAATCCTCCGGAGATCATGACCTGCGGTCGTGACTTCTACGGCATGATTGAATCCTTCCCGCTCAGGCGGGCCGTACCCATGATTTTTCGTGGCAGCGGCGATTGCTCCAAGGTCGACTGGACTTTCCTGGGCCTGACCATCGCGAACTGGTCTTTTTTGTGCTTTAGCGGCATCGCGGCCGTTTTGGTGCTGATGCTTTGGCAGCGCAGAAAAACCAGGGCCTGAAAAGTCCCGGGGTATATCAGCGCAACGGGCCTCGCAACCCCTGGATCACAGCGCCAGCCTTGATGCCACGCCTGTCAAACCAACCCTGGTGCATCTCCAGCACATAGCGTACTGGCGTCTGGGAGCAGTGACTCTCTTCTGACAGGGGCGTCATGTGGGCCAGATTCACGATGCGTCCGTCGTCTTCAAGAAAGGCCGCTGTCAGTGGCAACAAGGTGTTTTTCATCCAGAAGCACTGCACGGCCGGCTGCTCAAACACAAACAGCATCCCCTCGTTGGGCGCCATTTCCCGGCGATGCATCAGACCGGTCTGCCGTTGTTGTGGTGACAAGGCTACCTGGGCGTCGATCAGGTGCATGCCCGCACTCAGGCGCGCGCGTGGCAAATCCAGCTGGGGCTTGCCCGCAGGCTCCTTGGCCAGAGCAACGCCCGCCCAGCTGCAAAAGGCAATCAGTGCCGACATGGCTGCCCAGCCAGCGCAGCGCAAGCGAAACGCTTTGCCCGCTTCTCGGCGAAGGGTGCCACCCCGTTCAGATGTCATAACCATGTGCGCAATGGTAGCGTGGGCCTTGTGTGGCGGGACGATTCACGGGTTTGGAACGGCGGTCGTTTTGCCCTTTGCAACAGCATTTGCGACCGTGTGGCCGAGCGAGGTCTCGCGGCGGGCGCCCAGCGCTCTCGCAAAAAAAGTCCGATTATTTCTTCAATAATGTCGCAATGTGAAAAACAGATTCATTTTTTGAGAACAGGTCAGAGCGCTGAAAGCAAAATATCTCACCATCATCTGCCTCGGAGTTTTCGTGCCTGAAGCCTCCGATTTCCGATAACGACACCAGGAGCTACCGCATGCATACCCCGTCTTCCACCATCATCTACACACTGACCGATGAAGCACCTTTGTTGGCCACGAACGCCTTTTTGCCCATCGTGCGCGCCTTCACGGCGCCGGCAGGAGTTCGGGTGGAAACCAGCGACATCTCGGTGGCTGCGCGTATTCTGGGCGCCTTCCCCGAATATCTGAGCGAGGCTCAACGGGTGCCCGATGCCCTGGCCGAGTTGGGTCAGCTCACGCTCAAGCTGGAAGCGAACATCATCAAGTTGCCCAACATCAGCGCCTCGGTAGGGCAGCTTGTGGCAGCCATCAAGGAGCTTCAGGCCAAGGGTTATGCCATTCCGGACTACCCGGAAATGCCCAAGACCGAGGAAGAAAAAGCCATCCGCGCGCGCTACGCCAAATGCATCGGCAGCGCGGTGAACCCGATATTGCGCGAAGGCAATTCCGATCGCCGGGCTCCGCGCGCTGTCAAGGAATATGCACGCAAGAACCCGCACAGCATGGCCGAATGGAGCCAGGCCTCGCGCACCCACGTCTCGCACATGCACGCCGGCGATTTCTACCATGGTGAAAAGTCCATGACGCTGGACCGTCCACGCGACGTCAAGATGGAGCTCATCACCCACAGCGGAAAGACCATCGTGCTCAAAGAAAAGGTCTCGCTGCTGGACCGTGAGGTGATCGACAGCATGTTCATGAGCAAGAAGGCCCTGGAGGCTTTCTACGAGCGCGAAATCGAAGACGCCCGAAAAACGGGTGTCATGTTCTCGCTGCACGTGAAGGCGACCATGATGAAGGTCTCGCACCCGATCGTGTTCGGCCACTGCGTGAAGATTTTTTACAGGGACGCATTTGCCAAGCACGGCGACCTGTTCAAGGAGCTGGGCGTCAACGTCAACAACGGCATGGCCGACCTGTACGCCAAGATCGCCACGCTGCCGCAAAGCAAGCAGGACGAGATCAAGCGCGACCTGCACGCCTGCCACGAGCACCGCCCCGAGCTCGCGATGGTCGACTCGGCCAAAGGCATCACCAACTTTCACTCGCCCAACGACGTGATCGTGGACGCCTCCATGCCCGCGATGATCCGCAACGGCGGCAAGATGTGGGACGCCAACGGACGCCTCAAAGACGTCAAGGCCGTGATGCCCGAATCCACCTTCGCCCGTATCTACCAGGAGATGATCAACTTTTGCAAATGGCACGGCGCCTTTGACCCCAAGACCATGGGTACCGTGCCCAACGTGGGCTTGATGGCCCAGCAGGCCGAGGAGTACGGCTCGCACGACAAGACCTTCGAGATCACCGAAGACGGCGTGGCCAACATCACCGACCTCGCTACCGGCGAGGTGTTGCTGAGCCAGAACGTGGAGCAGGGCGACATCTGGCGCATGTGCCAGGTCAAGGACGCCGCCATCCGCGACTGGGTCAAGCTGGCCGTCAACCGCGCGCGCAACTCAAACACGCCGG
>DAIOEI010000352.1:0-3070 GCA_036746335.1 Hydrogenophaga sp.
GGATCAGGCACGCGCTCCGGACACGTTATGGGTCAACTTTGGCTGACCAGTTCCAGGTGCTCGACCACCGGTGGCTGCAAGAAAAAGGGGCCGACGATGCTGCGCCATTGCGTGAACGCATCGGATTGGCGAAACCCCACCGTATGGTCTTCCAAGCTGTCCCAGAAGATGGTGAGGATGTAGCGGCCCGGGCTTTCGATGCTGCGGTTGACCTTGTAGCCCTGAAAACCCTGGGCATGGGCAATCACGGTGCTCGCGCCGAGCGTGATGGCTGCTTCAAATTCGGCGGCCCGGCTGGGGTCGATGCGGATGTCGGCGTGTTCAAGGATCATGTGTCAGCCTCCCCCCGCGCTGCTTCGCGTCACCCCCCAGGGGGCGATGCCTGAGGCCTGGCAGAGCCAGTTCCTCGACATCCTCGGTTCAGGCAAGCGCACCGGGAGGGTCGGTGTGGTTGGAGGAATGAGAAGCGTAACCCAGAACACCGCGGAACCGGCTTTGCTGGGCTGCAGATGTTGCCCCTTGGGAGGGGGTGACGCGCCACTAGGCGCGGCGCGGGGGGTGCTCTTCCCGGATCATGTCCACCGCTTTCTCGGCGATCATGATCACTGGCGCATTGGTGTTGCCGCTGACGATGGCGGGCATCACCGACGCATCGACCACCCGCAAACCCGCCACCCCATGCACCCGCAGGCGCGCATCCACCACAGCGCCGCTGGCAGGGTCTGGTCCCATGCGGCAGGTGCCGACCGGGTGGTAGATGGTGTCGGCATGCGCGCGGACGAACTGCTCGATCTGGGCATCGCTTTGAGCCTCCCGTGAAGCGGCCGACTCGGCACCCCCGTGCCGCGCCAGCGCAGGCTGCTCCAGCAGTCGGCGCATGGCCTTGAAGCCCCCCACCAGGCGCGCCAGGTCATCGGTGTCCTGCAAAAAAGCGGGGTCAATCAGCGGCGCCACTTGGGGATCGCTGTTCGCCAGGCGCAGCGACCCCCGGCTTTTGGGCCGCAGCAGGCAAACGTGGCAGGAGTAACCGTGGCCCCAAACGGTCTGGCGCCCGTGATCCACCAGCTTGCCCACCACAAAATGCAGTTGCAGGTCGGGGATGGCTTCTGCCGGCTGGCTCCTGATGAAGCCCCCCGCTTCGGCGAAGTTGGTGGTCAGAGGCCCGCTGCGCTGGCGCCGCCACTCGATGGCCCCCCGCATCAGGCGAGCGGCGCCCGCCAGCGACAGCCCGAACAGATCGGTCAGTTGCGGCGCGTCGTGGACCAGCACCACATCGGGATGGTCGTGCAGGTTGGCGCCCACACCGCTGAGGTCATGGGCCACCCCCAACCCATGTGACTGCAGGTGCGCGCCCGGACCGATGCCCGAGAGCATGAGCAACTGCGGCGAGCCAAACGCCCCGGCACTGAGCAAGACCTCGCCCCCCGGGCGCAGCGAAAGCACCTGCTCCGCGCCGCGCCCGCCGTCGGGCCGAAACGCCACCCCCACGGCGCGGAGAGGTCCGTCCTCTGCCATCAACACGCGGGTGCTCAGTGCGCCGGTGATGACCTGCAGGTTGGGCCGCTGCCGGTGCGGCAGCAGATAGGCCTTGGCCGCACTGAAACGCTCACCATTCTTGTGGGTCACCTGATAGGCGCCCACGCCTTCCTGTTCGGCTCCGTTGAAGTCCGGATTGACCGGGTAGCCCGCCTGCCGGCCCGCTTCGACGAAGTCGCCCAGCACCGGGTTGGGCGAGCGCAAGTCCATCACATTCAACGGCCCACCCGTGCCGTGCCAGTTGTCGCCTCCGCGCTCGTTGTGTTCGGCGCGTTTGAAGAAGGGCAACACGTCGGCAAACGACCAGCCTGCGTTGCCTTCGGCCGCCCAGGCGTCGTAATCGCTGGGGCGGCCGCGGGTGTAAATCATGGCGTTGACCGAGCTGGAACCCCCGAGCACCTTGCCCCTGGGCTGGTGGCCACGCCGCCCGTTCAAGCCCGCTTGCGGCACGGTCTGGTAAGCCCAGTTGTACCAGCCCTGCCTGGCCAGCAGCGCCAGCCCCGCCGGGCAATGGATGAGCACGCTCTGGTCGGGCGGCCCGGCCTCCAGCAACGCCACGCGGCATTGCGGGTCTTCGCTCAGGCGCCCCGCGAGCACACTTCCCGCCGAACCACCACCAACCACAATGAAATCGTACATAGCCATCCTGTGAACAAGCCGCGCAGCCTCCACGCCACCAACGTCACTTGCCTGTCATGCTGGCTGGCCGGTGTGCGCGACAATTCGGGCACGGTAGCACGCAGGCGCTGGGATCGCCAAGGGTGCTTTCTCCACACATTTTTCCTTCACCCACACTTCAGGAGTTTCCACATGAGCAGCATCCAGACCGTCGGCATCATCGGCGCCGGCACCATGGGCAATGGCATTGCACAGGCCTGTGCGGTCAGCGGTATCCGCGTCGTCATGGTGGATGTGGCCCAGGCCGCTGTAGACAAGGGTCTGGCCACTGTAGCCGGCAGCCTGGACCGCCTGATCAAGAAAGAAAAGCTGACCGCCGAAGGCAAGGCACAAGCCATGGCCTTGATCACCGGCTCCACGAGCTACGACGACCTCAAGGGCGCTCAACTGGTGATCGAGGCGGCCACCGAAAGCGAAGCGCTCAAGGTCAAGATCCTGCAGCAGCTCGACAGCATCCTGGCGCCCGAGGTGATCGTCGCCACCAACACCAGCTCGATTTCCATCACCAAGCTGGCCGCCGCGACCCAGCGCGCCGACCGCTTCATCGGCATGCACTTCTTCAACCCGGTGCCCATGATGGCGCTGGTGGAGATCATCCGCGGCCTGCAGACCAGCGACGCCACCCACGACGCGGTCAAGGCCATGGCCGAGGCCCTGGGCAAAACCCCGATCACGGTGAAGAACGCGCCCGGCTTTGTGGTCAACCGCATTCTCGTGCCCATGATCAACGAGGCCTTCTTTGTGCTGGCCGAGGGCCTGGCCACGCCGCAAGACATCGACGCGGGCATGAAACTGGGCTGTAACCAGCCCATCGGCCCGCTGGCGCTGGCCGACATGATCGGCCTGGACGTGTGCC
>DAIOEI010000353.1:0-3070 GCA_036746335.1 Hydrogenophaga sp.
ACACCAAGGCCCAGGTGGACCTGACCGAAAAGCGGGTGGAAAAACTCAGCGCCATTGCCTTCAAAGACTTGCCGCTCAAAGACGCCTTCACCCTGGTGCGCGGCAATGGCAAACGCAAAATGGCGGTGTTTGAAGACCCCAACTGCAGTTTCTGCAAGAAGTTCGAGCGCGACCTGCTGAAGGTGGACAACGTCACGGTGCACGTATTCCTCTACCCCATCCTGAGCGCTGACTCGCAGGAAAAGTCCAAAAACATCTGGTGCGCCAAAGACAAAGGCAAGGCATACCTGGACTGGATGCTCAAGGATGTGACGCCACCCGTAACCCAGTGCGATGCCAGCGCCATTGCGCGCAACCTGGAGTTGGGCAAGAAGCTGCGCGTGACAGGTACGCCAACCGTGGTCTTTGCAGACGGCACCCGCGTACCCGGTGCCATCGGGCCAGAGCGCATCGAACAGCGTCTGGCAGAAGCCAAGCCCTGACCCCCATCCAGTTGCGCATGTCACCTCCAATGGCTCACGGTGTTTTCGAGCCCCGGGACAGAACCCTGGTTCTGGCGCTGGGTTATGCGGGCCTGCTCCCATTTGTCGGCCTCGCTGCGTTGCTCTGGCTCGTGGCGCCCGAGCTGCAGGCCTGGACCGCGATCGCGATGGCCGCCTACGCGGCCCTGATCGCGTCGTTTTTGGGCGGAATTCACTGGGGCATCGGCTGGACAGTGGGCGCCGGCCAACGCCCTGAAAGCCCCCATGCCTCTGCCATGCCCTATCGACGCCACCATTTTCTCTGGGGCGTGGTGCCCAGTTTGCTGGCCTGGCCCGGTTTGTTGATGCCCGCGTTCGCCGGCTTGCCCTGGCTGGGTTTTGTGCTGGTGATCAGCTACCTCGCCGACCGCACGCTCTACGCCCGCGTTGGGCTGCAAGACTGGTTGACCCTGCGCTTTCGCCTGTCTGCCATCGCCGCACTCAGCTGCTTTGCGGGCGCCGGCGCACTGTGAGCCCTGTGATGAAGCAACCTTCTTGCGCTCCGATGCCGGCGCCCGGCATCTCTTACCGGGTCGCCGTGCACAACTTGCAAGCCCACCTCTTCGAGGTGGAACTGACCATCGCAAGGCCCGCTGCGCGCCAGCGCTTGGCGCTGCCGGTGTGGATCCCCGGCAGTTATCTGGTGCGCGAGTTTGCACAACACCTGCAACACCTGCGGGCCACACAGGGTGGCGAGGCGGTACCGCTGCGCCAGCTGAACAAAAACACCTGGCAAGCGCAAGCCGATCCATCGCAAGCCCTGTGTCTGCGGTGTGAAATTTACGCCCACGACCCCTCGGTGCGCACCGCCTTTTTGGACGCCACGCGGGGCTTCTTCAACGCCACCAGCCTGTGTCTGCGCGTGATCGGGCAGGAAGACCAGCCCCACGCCCTGAGCGTGGAGCCCGGCCAGGCGCCAGCGGGCTGGCAGGTTGCGACCGGTTTGCACCCGCAACACATTGACGCCGCTGGTTACGGGCAATACCTCGCTGCCGACTATGACGAGCTGGCAGACTGCCCGGTGGAAATGGGTTGTTTCTGGAGCGGCCACTTTGAGGCCTGCGGCGTGCCCCACCGCTTTGTCGTCAGCGGCGCGGGCGCCTGGGTAGACTTTGACCGCCTGCTGGCCGATACACGGCGCATCTGCGAAACCCAGATCCGCTTCTGGCATGGCGATCAGCCACCGCCTTTTGCGCATTACCTCTTCATGCTGCACGCCAGTGGCGACGGCTACGGCGGGCTGGAACACCGCAATTCGACCGCTCTCATCGCCCAGCGCACGGATTTGCCCCCACGCTCCGCCGCTGCGCGGGTCGCTGCCCCCCAAGGGGCTGGGAATCCGGCTTGGGGCGGCCCGGCGCCGGATTCCTTGCCCCCGCGCTCCGCCGCTGCCCCCCTCAAAGCCACCGACGGCTACACCACGCTGCTGGGCCTGATCAGCCACGAGTACTTCCACACCTGGAACGTCAAGCGCCTGCGCCCCGCCGAGTTCGCCCGCTACGACTACGACCGCGAAAACCACACCGAACTGCTGTGGTTCTTCGAAGGCTTCACCAGCTATTACGACGACCTGTTCCTGCGCCGCGCCGGGCTGATCGACGACGCCTGCTACCTGCAATTGGTGGCCAAAACCTTCAACCAGGTGCAGCAAACGCCCGGCCAGCGCGTGCAAAGCGTGGCGCAAGCCAGTTTCGACGCCTGGATCAAGTACTACCGCATCCAGGAAAACACGCCCAACGCCACGGTCAGCTACTACACCAAAGGCGCGCTGGTGGCGCTGTGCCTGGACCTCACGCTGCGCGCCGAAGGCCGCACTTCGCTGGACGCGGTGATGCGCGAGTTGTGGATGCGCAGCGGCGGCGGCCCCATCAAGGAGGCCGACGTGGCGCGCGCTCTCAAGCGCCTGAGCGGGCGCTCCTTTGAGCGCGAGCTGTGCGACTGGGTCCATGGCACGGCCGATCTGCCTGTGCCCGATCTGCTGGCGCAACACGGCGCCCAGGTGCACCAGGACAAAGCGCCACTGGCGCAACAACTGGGCCTGCGCGTGAGCGAATCGGGCGGTTTGACGCTGAAGAATGTGTTGCGCGGCGGGGCCGCCGAAGCGGCGGGCATGGCCGCAGGCGACGAATGGCTGGGCGTGGAGTTCGCCCCGGCGCGGCGCGGTGCGCCCGTAGAAGCATGGCGCGTCAACCGGCTGAGCGATGTGGCCGATCTTCGCGGCCAGCGCCAGCAATTCACCGCCCTCGTCTCGCGCGACCGGCGCTTGCTGCACTGCCCCTTGAACTGGCCGACCGAAACGCAAGCCGTGCGGCTGACCGTGGGCGACAAAGACGTGCTCAAGCGCTGGCTGGCACAGACGGACTGAACTGAACGCAGCCTGCGGACGGCACAGGCCGAGCGAGCCGACAGACCCCGCTCCACGACTGCCTGCCTCACATGGCAGAAAACCAGCCGCTGAGCGAAAGCCCACCGCCCTCATGTTTTGCGCAAATCCACCACCCGCTTGGCCTTGCCCTGGCTGCGCTCCACGCCGCCTTCGGGTTTGAGCA
>DAIOEI010000354.1:0-3067 GCA_036746335.1 Hydrogenophaga sp.
TGAGCCTGAGCCTGAGCCTGAGCCTGAGCCTGAGCCTGAGCCTGAGCCTGAGCCTACCTTCGACCCGCGGGACACCAGGTCGCCAAACCCACTGGCAAAACTGCTATCGCTGCCGCGTTTTCCACCATCGCCCCGATGTCCGCCGTAGCCCGTGCCGTGGCCACCACCGGAGCCTCCCGGCCCTGAGCCGGCTCGACCCGTACCGTCACCAAAGCCATCCCCGCCCTCCCGCCCGCCCGGCGCACTGCCGTCGGCCCTGCCCAGAGGGGCCATGTTGGAGCTGCCGCCGGTGTTGCGTTTGACAAAGGCGTTGAGATCGATCTCCCGCATGACGCCGCTGGAAATCAGGAATTCGTTGGCGGCCTTGTAGGCCTCGTGCATTTTGGTGGCCAATACGGGTGCCAATGTGTCCTGCACCAGCAACCAGCCGTCGCGCGTCATTTGCACATCCAGCCACTGGTCCACCAGAATGCGAGACACCACATCTGGCAACAGCACATCACCCCGGGGCAGTTCCTGCCGCTTTTCAAGGTGTTGTACCCGCAGGCGCAGCTCATTGAGTTCGGTGGATGCGACATCGAGCACCCGCATGGCCAGGCGCGAAGCCAGGATCTGGTCGTCGATCACGCCTTCGGCGACCAACTCCAGCCGCCCGGGCATGCTCATGGAGGTTTCACCAGAGGCACCGAAACGGGGCAGTAAGGTGCGTTGCAGGGATTTTCTGGCCTGGTTCAGCCAGGTGGTCTGGCTTTTCTGGAAGGCCATCCAGGCGTCTCTGCGGTCCTGCATTTCGCGGGCAGAACCGACCTGGTCCACCAGCACGCCCAGGCGGGTGTCGCACACCTTGACCAGCTCAGGCAAGGCCTTGCCCATGTGAACCACAAACAGTTCACGGGCCTGTTTTGCCAATGAAGAAACGTGCTGACTGGGAGAGACCACAATGGATTCAGTATGACACGAAAGCACTCAGTATTTGCAACCGGCGCGAGCGCTCATGGCACTCCTCAAACGACTGCGCCAGCGTTGGGGTCGTCAGGATCGTTATCGGCAGATTGGGGAGCACTCTTGACCAGATCTTCGCGCTTGACCCCCAGCCACATGGCCACAGAAGCGGCCACGAAGATGGACGAGTAAATGCCGAACAGGATGCCGATCGTCAAAGCCAGTGCAAAGTAAAACAGGGTCGGGCCGCCGAACAACAGCATCGACAGCACCATGGCTTCGGTCGAGCCGTGGGTGATGATGGTGCGGCTCATGGTGGAGGTGATGGCGTGGTCGATCACCTGAGCAGGCGTCATCTTGCGCTGGCGGCGGAAAGTCTCGCGGATACGGTCAAAAATCACCACCGACTCGTTCACCGAGTACCCCAGCACCGCCAGCACCGCCGCCAACACCGCCAGGGAAAACTCCCATTGGAAAAAGGCAAAAAAGCCCAGAATGATGATCACATCGTGCAAGTTGGCAATGATGGCCGCCACCGAGAACTTCCATTCAAAGCGGAACGCCAAGTAAACCATGATGCCAATGATGACCAACGCCAGCGCGATCAGGCCATCTTCCACCAGCTCACGCCCCACCTGGGGGCCCACAAACTCGGTTCGCCGCAGCTCCACGGCAGGGTTTTGCGCTCTCAGCGCTGCCAGCACTGTTTCGCTTTGCTGGCCAGCGGTTTGCCCGGACTGCGGTGGCAGGCGCAACAGCACGTCGCGCGAGGTGCCAAAGTTCTGCACCGGCACATCGGTGTAGCCCAGCTGGCCAATCACCTGGCGTACCGCCTGCAGGTCTGCCGGTTGTTCGTAAGCCACCTCCATGACCGTGCCACCGGTGAACTCCACCGACAGGTTCAGCCCGCGTGTGACCAGAAAAAACACCGCCAGCACAAAAGCGAGGGTCGAGAACGCGTTGAGGGCCAACGCGTGCTTCATGAACGGGATATCGCGCCGAACGCGGAAGAATTCCATAGGGGCTCCTGATAGCGTGCGTGCGGGACTCAGACCTTGCCGGGGGCTTTGGCATCGGGCTCCGGCTTCCAGATGGTGCCGATGGCCAGAGACTTGAGCTTGCGCTGGCGGCCGTACCAGAAATTGACCAGGCCGCGCGAGAAGAACACAGAGGAGAACATGCTCGTCAAAATACCAATGCAGTGCACCACCGCAAAACCGCGCACTGGGCCGGAGCCGAACAGCAGCAGCGCAATGCCGGCGATCAGCGTGGTGATGTTCGAGTCCAGGATCGTGCCCCAGGCGGTGTCATAGCCGGTGTTGATCGCATTCTGGGGCGATGCCCCGCGGCGCAATTCTTCGCGGATGCGCTCGTTGATCAGCACGTTCGAGTCGATTGCCATGCCCAGCGCCAGCGCCATGGCTGCGATGCCCGGTAACGTCAGCGTGGCCTGCAGCATCGACAGCACCGCCACCAGCAAGACCAGGTTGAACGCCAGTGCGATGCTGGAGAACACCCCAAACAAACGGTAATACACGCTGATGAACACCACGATCACCGCAAAGCCCCACATCACGCTGTTGAAGCCCCTCTCGATGTTCTCCTTGCCCAGACTCGGGCCGATGGTGCGCTCCTCAATGATGTCCATCGGAGCCGCCAGCGAGCCCGCACGCAACAACAGCGCCAGGTCGTTGGCTTCGGTGATGCTCATAGCCCCCGAAATCTGGAAGCGGTTGCCCAGCTCCCCCCGGATGGTGGCCACCGAAATGGCTTCGCCTCGGCCTTTCTCGAACAGGATGATCGCCATGCCCTTGTTCAGGTTCTCGCGGCTGGCGTCGCGCATGATGCGCCCGCCCTTGGCATCCATCACCAGCGTCACGCTCGGCTCCTGCCGTTCCGATTCAAAGCCCGCCTGCGCATCGGTGAGGTTTTCGCCGGTGGTCAGCACCTGCTTTTTCACGATCACCCCACGGCCGTCGCGCGTCGGGAACCTGTCCGAGCCAAAGGGCACCGGTGCACTGCCATCGGCCGCCGCGCGCCCTTCGGTGCTTTCGTCCACCAGGCGCATCTCCAGTGTGGCGGTGCGGCCCAGGATGTCCTTGGCCTTGGCGGTGTCCTGCACACC
>DAIOEI010000355.1:0-3046 GCA_036746335.1 Hydrogenophaga sp.
TGACCACATCGCCGGGTTTGACGGCTTTTCCGTCCGGCATGTTTTCACAGGCGGGGATCAGACCCACCACATTGATGCGGGGGCGCAGCTTCCCCAGCGCTGCGAAGGTACCCAAGACACTGGCCGCTCCACCCATGTCGAACTTCATTTCGTCCATTTCGGCCGCTGGCTTGATAGAAATACCGCCTGTGTCAAAGGTGATGCCTTTGCCGACCAGAACAACAGGTGCGCTGGTTTTTTCCCCGCCGCTGTACTGCATCACGATGAACCGCAGCGGTTCGGCCGAACCCTGTGCAACGGCCTGGAATGCACCCATGCCCAGTTCGGCCACCTCTTTGGGGCCGAGCACCCAGATCTTGAAGCCCGGCTGGCGGGCAATCTGCCGGGCAGCGTCGGCGAGCATGGCTGGTGTCGCGTGATTGGCAGGCCGGTTGGCCCATTCTTTGGCCACCTCGACTCCAGCCACAGCGGCCTGACCGTGAGCAAACTCGGCTGCCGAGGCAGTAACGTCAGCCACGCCCAGCAAAACCGTGGCGGCGCTGCGCGCCTTTGCAGAGGGTTTGGTGGTGGTGAAGCAATACGTGGCATCAGCGGCTGCAAGCATCGCGGCACACACTTGCCCTTGAGCCGTAGGCACCCAGCCCAGAAACACCCCGATTTTGCGGACTTTCGGATGACGGAGCGCCCCCAGAGCAGCCGCCACGGCTTTGCGCACATCGGCAACAGTGCCCTCCCCGACAGACGCCGCTACCACCCGGGCCGCAGCAAAGCCCGCAGGGCGGTAAGCCTCCAAGACCTTGCCCACGCCTTTCTCCAGGTGGCCCGTTCGCAGGGCATCGGCCACCCAGTCCTGTGCGGGCGACTCTACCGCTGCAACTGCTGGCAGCACCTTGGGTACCAGTACAACCAGGGCATCGACGCGCCATGCGGCCGCTTGTGGACCATTCAGGGAGATCAATTCAAAGTTCATAATCGGGTTTTCGTTGGTTTCAAACAATGTTATTCCATTCTTCGCTGCGGACGGAGTTGGCACGGAATTTCGGCGCCACGCTGGTGGTGTTGCTCACGATCGTGTTGACCATGCTGCTGATTCGCACCCTGGGCCTGGCCTCCAAAGGCAGCGTGAACCCGGAAGAGGTGATGCTGGTGCTGGGCTACACCGTGCTCGGCTACACACAGACCATCCTCACATTGGCATTGTTCATCGCCATCGTGTCCACGCTCTCGCGCATGTACCGCGACAGTGAAATGATCATCTGGTTCGCCAGCGGGCGTTCGTTGGCCGGTTTCATCTCGCCAGTCTTGCGTTTTGCCTGGCCCGTTCTGGCGGTGATCACGGTCATGGTGCTCTTTGTCTGGCCCTGGGCGAACGAACAAACCTCAGAACTGCGCGAGCGCTTCGCCAGCCGCGGAGATCTCCAGAGAATCGCCCCTGGACAGTTTCAGGAGTCTTCCAGTGGCCGCCGCGTGTTTTTCATCGACAAGGACTCCGCCGACGGCACCGAAGGCCGCAATGTGTTCATCTCCAGCGTCGAGCGCGACGGCACCGAGACCGTCACCACGGCGGCCTCCGGCAAGATCGAGCAGATTGGCGACCGCGCCTACCTTGTGCTGAGAAACGGGCAGCGCATGGAGACCGACCCGACCACGGGGCGCATGAAGGTCAGCGAATTCGAGGAATATGCAGCACAAATCGGCAGCCCACAGGCCTACACACGGGGCGGGCAGGCGGTCAAGGCCCGCAGCACCTGGACCTTGATCAACGACCCGATACCCCTGCACCAAGGCGAGCTGGGCTGGCGCATCGGCATGGCGCTGACGGCCTTCAACCTGATGCTGCTGGCGGTGGCAACCACCGTCAGCAATCCACGGGCCGGTCGGGGCGGCAATCTTCTATTCACCCTTTTTGCCTTCATCGTCTACTTCAACCTTCTCAACATGGGGCAGCGCTGGGTGTCATCCGAACTAGTGACTCTGCCGGGCCTGATGCTGGGTCTGCATGGATCGGTGTTCCTGTTGTGCGTGATCTGGCTGGTCAAACGCCAGCGCAACATCAGCCTGCGCGGCTGGTTGAACCGGGCACGTGAAGCCCTTGCCGGACGATCGGAATCCGCTGCATGAAAACCATACGGCGTTTGATTTACCGCGAAGTTCTGTTGACCACAGGCTTTGTGTTGCTGGCTTTCCTGTCGCTGTTTTTCTTCTTCGACTTTGTGGAAGAGCTGGGCGCCATCGGCCGCCCTTCGCGCCTGGAACCCGATGTGGTGTACGAGCTGCGCCATGCGCTGGCCTATGTGGCCTTGCTGATGCCCAACCGCATCTACGAATTGCTGCCCATCTGTGTGCTGATCGGTAGCATTGCGGTGCTCGCCCGCTTGGCGCAAAGCTCGGAGTACACCATTTTGCGCACCAGCGGTCTGGGGCCCTGGAAGGCGCTGCGCACCTTGCTGACGCTGGGCATGGTATTTGTGCTGCTCACATTTGCGGTGGGTGACTATGTTGCGCCCCTGAGTGACAAGGCCGGCCAATTGCTCAAAGCCCGCTACCAGGGCCGCATCAGTATCGGCCAGACCGGTGCCTGGCTCAAGGAGCGCCAGACCTACAGCCAGTTTTCGGTCAACGTGAGATCCCTTTCTCCAACGGGCGAGCTGGGTGAAGTGCGCATCTTCGAGTTCGACAACCAGGGGCGTATGGTCTCTACCGTCGAAGCCCAGCGCGGGCGCATCGACGCCGATGAATCCTGGTTGCTCGGTGGTGTGGTGCGGCGCGAATTCGAACTCAGCGGCGAAAAAACCGCTCGCATCCTGCGCCAGGAACTGGAAGCCTTCCGCTGGCCCAGCGCCATCTCTGCCGAAATGGTCTCGGTGGCCCTGCTGCGGCCCGATCGCATGCGAACCACTGCGCTTTATTCCTACATCCAGCACCTGGAGGCCAACGGCCAGACGGCACAGCGCTATGAGATCGAGTTCTGGCGAAAGGTGTTTTACCCCTTGTCCTGTCTGGTGATGGTGGTGCTGGCCCTGCCTTTTGCCTACCTGCATTTCCG
>DAIOEI010000356.1:0-3039 GCA_036746335.1 Hydrogenophaga sp.
GCGGCCAAGGCGGTGAAATACGTGGGCGCTGGCACGGTGGAATTCATCGTCGAGCAGCCTGAAGGCTATGGACTTGAAGGAGCGGATGCGGGTTTCGCCGCCGGGCCGCCCCAAGGCGAAACAGCCCCCCTGGGGGGCAGCGACCCAGCGCAGCGGCGGAGCGTGGGGGCACGTTTCTATTTCATGGAGATGAACACGCGATTGCAGGTCGAGCACCCGGTGACCGAAGCCATCACCGGGCTCGATCTGGTGGAATGGCAACTGCGCGTGGCCGGCGGCGAGCCGCTGCCGCTGCAGCAAGACCAGCTGATGATCCACGGCCACGCCATCGAGGCGCGCATCTGCGCCGAGAACCCCGACAACCAGTTCCTGCCCGCCACCGGCCGGCTGGCCGTGTACCGCAAGCCGCCGCACGTGGCGTTTGAACGCGCGTCCGGGACCGGCCCGACAGCCGGGATCCGCTTCGACGACGGCGTGCGCGAAGGCGACGCCATCAGCCCCTTCTACGACTCCATGGTCGCCAAGCTGATCGTGCACGGCGCCACCCGCGCCGAGGCGCTGGCCAAGCTGGACGCCGCACTGGCGCAGACCCGCATCGTGGGCCTCGCGACCAACGTGCAGTTCCTGCGCCATGTGGTGCGGTCCGACGCGTTTGCGACGGCGAAGCTCGACACCGCGCTGATCCCGCGCGAAGCAGCGAACCTGTTCCAGCAGGACAAGGTCGGCCGTAACCTGGCGGTGGCCGCCGCCGTGGCCCAGACCCTGGTGCACGAAAAGGCCGGCGAAGGCAAGGACCCGTTCTCGCGCACCGACGGCTGGCGGCCGTTTGGCCTGACCCAGCGCCGCTTCGACTTTGAATACCAGGGCGAGGACCTGACCGCGCAGCTGACCTACCTGCACGACGGCGCGCTGAGCCTGTCGGTGGGCGACGTGGCCGGACCGCTCGCCTTCAGTCCGCTGGCGGCCGACAGCGGCACGCGCATCGACTTGCGGTTCAACGGCCTACGCCAGACGGTGCAAAGCTGGCAGCTGGGCGAACAGGTGCATTTGTTCTGTGACCTGGGCGCCGCCGTCATCACCGAGCTCGATGCGCTGGCCCATGCCGGTGAAACCGCGGCCGAAGGCGGCCGCCTGACCGCGCCCATGCCGGGCAAGGTGGTGAGCTTCGCGGTCAAGGCCGGTGACGCGGTCAAGAAGGGCCAGCCGCTGGCGGTGATGGAGGCCATGAAGATGGAGCACACCATCGCCGCGCCGGCCGACGGCACCGTGGCCGAGCTGCTGTTCGCGCCCGGCGACCAGGTGACCGAAGGCTCGGAGCTGCTGAAGATCGCCACGGCCTGACCCCTGGGCACTGCCAGCAGCAAGCCGCCAAACCCATTCGGGCTGAGCCTGTCGAAGCCCTTCGACAGGCTCAGGGCGAACGGCCAACGGCGCCCATCGCTTCCCTGATCGCCGCTAAGCTCGCCGCATGAACATCATCTTCTGCTGCACCGACACCAAAGCCGAACCCTGGCTCGAAGGCCTGCGCGCCGCTCTGCCGGGCGCACAGGTCGAGGTCTGGCAACCGGGTGCGCCGCAGGCCGACCACGCGGTGGTCTGGGCGCCGCCACAGCAGTTTCTGGACGAACAGCAGGCGCTCAAGGGCCTGTTCAACATCGGCGCCGGGGTGGATGCGCTGCTCAAGCTGCGCCTGCCGCCAGGCGTCAAGGTCGTCCGTCTTCATGATGCGGGCATGTCGGTGCAGATGGCCGAGTACGTGTGCCACGCGGTGATCCGCCATTTCCGCGAATTCGATGGGTACGAGGCCGATGTGAACGCGGGCAAATGGTCGTTCCGCAAGCCGCGCGAGCGCCAGGACTTTGCGGTCGGCGTGATGGGGCTGGGCGTGCTCGGTGAGCGTGTGGCCAGGGCCCTGCGGGTGTTCGAGTTTCCGGTGCGCGGCTGGAGCCGCAGCGAGAAGGCCATCGAGGGCGTGGTGACGTACAGCGGCGAGGCGGGTTTGGACGCGTTTCTGTCAAGTTGCCGCGTGCTCGTCAATCTGCTGCCGCTCACGCCCGACACGCGCGACATCCTGAACCGCGAGACGCTCGGCAGCCTGAAGCCCGGCGGCTACCTGATCAACGTGGCGCGCGGTGCGCACCTGGTGGAAGCCGATCTGCTGGCCTTGTTGGACAGCGGCCAAATGGCCGGTGCCACGCTGGATGTGTTCCGCACCGAGCCACTCCTCGCCGATCACCCTTTCTGGGCGCACCCGAAAATCACCGTCACCCCCCACACCTCGGCGCGCACGCTGCGCGATGAAAGCACCGCCCAGATCGCAGGCAAGATTCGCGCGCTGGAGGCGGGTCAACCCATCGCCGGTGTCGTGGACCCTGTCCGCGGATACTGACATGACCACCCCCGTCGCTTGCTCGCTGCGCGTAGCCGCATCCCCCCTCAAGGGGGCAACACCTGCGGCTTGGCAAAGCCAGTTCCGCGGTGTTCCCGTATCGGAAGAGAAACCATCATGAGCGCCATTCCCTCCCAAGTCCGCCTCATCGACGTCGGCCCACGCGACGGCCTGCAAAACGAGAAGCAGCCCGTACCAGCCGCAGTCAAGATCGAGCTGGTGCACCGCCTGCAGGTGGCTGGCCTGAAAGAAATCGAGGTCACGTCGTATGTGTCGCCCAAGTGGGTGCCTCAGATGGCCGACAACCACGCAGTGATGCAAGGCATCACACGCCAGCCCGGCGTGCTTTATTCGGTGCTGACACCCAACCTCAAAGGTTTCGATTCCGCCGTGCTCGACCAGCCCGACGAGATCGTGGTGTTCGGCGCCGCCAGCGAGGCCTTCAGCCAGAAAAACATCAACTGCTCCATCGCCGAAAGCATCGAGCGCTTCGCGCCCGTGGTCGCGGCGGCGAAGGCGGCCGGCATCGCCGTGCGCGGCGCCATGAGCTGCACCGTGGGCTGCCCGTACGAAGGCGAGATTGCGCCCGAGCGCGTGGCCTACCTCGCGGGGCTGATGAAGGGCATTGGGGTTGAAAGGGTGGACGTGGC
>DAIOEI010000357.1:0-3032 GCA_036746335.1 Hydrogenophaga sp.
TGGGCACCACGCGGTTGGCCAGGCCCATCTGCAGCGCCTCGGCCGCCTCGACCTTTCGGCCGGTAAGGATCAGATCCATCGCATGGCCCATGCCGATCAGGCGCGGCAGGCGCACCGTGCCGCCATCGATCAGCGGCACACCGAAGCGGCGGCAGTAGACTCCGAAGTACGCGTCGTCTTCCATCACACGCAGGTCGCACCAGAGTGCGAGTTCCATGCCGCCGGCCACGGCCGCGCCACCGATGGCGGCGATGACGGGCTTGGACAGGCGCAGGCGCGACGGGCCCATGGGGCCGAGGGCGCGCGGGTCGTCAGCCGCAAAGTCCAGCTCGCCCAGACCGCCGGCGCCACCCGACGCCGCCAGCTTCGCACCGTGTTGCAGGTCCCAGCCCGCGCAGAAGTGACCGTGGGCACCATGAAACACCGCGACCCGGGCGTGAGGGTCGTCTTCGAAGGCCAGGAAGGCCGCGTGAAGGTCGCGCGCCGTGGCGCTATCCACCGCGTTGCGAACCTCGGGGCGGCTGAGCGTGACGACGCGGATGTCGTCGATGGCCTCTGTGGTGACAGCGCTCACGCAGACCACCCAGAGCTTGCGGGCGCCTCGCCACCCCACCAGCCGATGCGAGGGCTCTTCAGGGCCTCGTCCAGTTCGTCGGGCATGACCTCGATCTCCATGCGCAACAGCGCGCCCGCCATGGACTTGCCCAGGTTGTCGAGCCGCAGGTTGCGCGCGCCACCGCCCTGCAGCGCACCTTTGAGCACGAACTTGAGTGCCAGAATGTGGGGCAGCGCCCAGGCGTCCACCTCGCCCGGCAGCCAGGGCGCGAAGTGTGTGCGCACGCGCGCTGCCGTGACTTCGCGTTCCAGCAGCCGGTAGCCTGCGGCGTTCCAGGCAAACAGCCCGAAGTCCACCCAGTCGGCCTTGTCGCCGCTGCGCGCGTGAGCGATACGGGCCAGCGGAATGCGCACGGTGCTTCTGTGATCCGGATCAGTCCCCTCGGGTGGCAGCGACCCGCGAAGCGGTGGCGTGTGGGGCCTCATGGCTTGTCTCCGATCAGTTCAATCCGCACGCCGGGTTCCACCAGCGCTCGCGGGATCAGCGTTGGCCAGATGCCCAGCAGCTCGCTGGCGTTGTGCAGCCCCGTGAAACCGCAGGTGTAGGCCGGGCCGCTCAGGCCGATCCAGGGGAACAGGCGGCCAAAACCGTCCGCAGCGGCCTTGCTCGGCGTGCGCAGCACAAGCCGGGTCCAGATCTCGTTCATCGCGTTGAGCTCGTCCACCGGCGGCAGCGGCGCGAGCGGGCCGTGCGCGGAATTGAGACCGGGATACTCGACATACAGCTCGTCGTGCGGGATGCGCTTCTCGGCCAGCTGGGTGCGCATGGTGGCAATGGCGGCCTGCGATTTGTCCCAGGCGTCGGGCCACGAAAAACCCCAGGTCACTTCGGCCTTGAAGCCGTCGCGGTAACCGGCCACCACCTTGAGCAGCGGCCCCGGCGCCGTGCCGCGCGCACCGGTCAGGCGCACCCGGTCGTGGCCTTCGTCGTGAAGCACGATCTGACCCATGTCCAGCACCACGTCGGGCGAGCGGTAAGCGTGCGGGTTGTGCACCTCGTACAGCAGTTGCTGGCGCAGGGTGTCGAAGTTGACGCGCCCGCCCGTGCCCGGCGCCTTGGTGATGAGCGCGGTGCCGTCTTCCCACACCTCGGCGATGGGGTAACCGATGTGCGCCAGATCGGGAATATCTTTCCAGGCACCCTGGCTGCCGAAGTTGCCGCCGCTGCCCTGCCCCGAGCACTCCAGCAGATGCCCCACCGTCAGGCCTTGCGCGAGGCGGTCCAGCCCCGCCGTGTCGCTGGCCCTGAGGTCCCAGCCCAGCGCATGCACCAGCGGCCCGAGGAACAGCGCGGCATCGGCCACCCGGCCGGTGATCACAATGTCCGCCCCCGCGTCCAGTGCTTCAACGATGGGCGCCGCACCCAGGTAGGCGTTGCCAAACACCAGCCGCTCGCGCACCCGAGCCACCGGCTCGCCGGTGCACAGGTGGTTCAGTTCGTCCGCTGGCGTCGCAGCATCCAGCAGCCGTGGCAACACGTCGTCACCGCTCACCACCGCGATGCGCGCGTTCCAGCCCTTGGCGCTTAACGCGGCCAGGACCGCCTGCGCGGCGCCCTGCGGGCTGAGCCCGCCCGCGTTGCAGACAAAGCGCACGCCGCGCTCGCGCATCAGCGGCCACAGCCGCAACAGCATGGGCACCACGTCGCGCGCGTAGCCCAGCGTGGGGTCACGCTGGCGGTCTTTCTGCAGGATGGCGAGCGTGAGTTCGGCCAGGTGGTCGCTGGCGATGAATTGCACACCGCCGCGCTCGATGCTGGCAACCACCGGCTCCCAGTTGTCGCCATAAAAACCGAGGCCGGCGCCGATGCGGATGGACTTCATGAAAACAGCATAAACGCCCCCGACATTTTTGCCAAGCATTCGCTTTGCAAAAATCAGCATGCAGCGATTCTGGCGCCTTCGCGACTGCCCATCGGGACAACCCTAGCGTCAGCTTGGTGCAAGACAGCTATAACCGAGCGCAGTCCACCGGACCGATGGCGCTGCCTCCAGGCGTGGTCATTCCGATGAAAAAAAACAGGAGACAAGTGTGCAACTGCTGCAGCTGCTGATCAGCGGCATCGCCCAGGGATGTATCTACGGCCTGATTGCCCTGGGTTTTGTGCTCATCTACAAAGCCACCGAAACGGTGAGCTTCGCTCAGGGCGACCTCATGATGGTGGGCGCCTTTGGCGGCTTGGCGGTCATGACCTTGCTGGGGTTCCCGTTCTGGCTGGCGGTCATTGCGGCCATCACCGGCATGGGACTGTTTGGTGTTTTGCTGGAGCGGGTGGTCATCCGGCCCATTCTTGGACAACCCGCGTTTTCCATCGTCATGCTGACCATCGGTGTAGGTTATCTGCTGCGCGGCCTGATCACCATGATCCCCGACATCGGCACCGACACCCACACCCTGCCGGTGCCCTATGCCAACGA
>DAIOEI010000358.1:0-3017 GCA_036746335.1 Hydrogenophaga sp.
TACTCGTGGCTTTTCACCCGCAATAAACCTCCGCACTGTCAAGGAGCTAACCGCTCTCTAGGCCAATTTCCCGAATACTCACGCATGTACCGCAGCCGATCATGGAGCCGGCTTTTGCGCCCTTGCCAGAACTCCCAGCGATCCGGCACCAGTCGGTAGCCGCCCCAGTGGGCTGGGCGGGGCGGCTGAAGCAGGAACTGAGAGCCATATTTTGCAGCGTTCGTCACCAGTACCGTGCGGCTGTCGATCACCTCGCTCTGTGGGCTGGCCCAGGCGCCGATACGGCTGTCCAAAGGACGGCTTTTGAAATACGCATCGCTTTCTTCTTCGCTGACTTTTTCCACCCGACCTTCGATACGTACCACGCGTTCGAGCTCGACCCAGTGGAACTGCAGCGCGGCAAACGGGTTACCGGCCAGTTCCCGACCTTTGCGGCTTTGGTAGTTGGTGTACCAGACGATGCCGCGCTCGTCATAACCTTTGATCAGCACGATGCGGGTGCTGGGCCGCAGGTCCGAGCCCACGGTGGCCAGGGTCATGGCGTTGGGTTCGGGCACTTCACTGCGGATGGCTTCTTGGAGCCATTGGTCAAACTGCTGGAGCGGATCGGCGTGTGAGGCGGACTCGCTGAGTTCGGCTTTTTCGTAGCTTTTGCGCAGATCGGCGATGTTCATAGGTTCAGTATAGGGTCGGGCAGGTGGAGGGTGCAGGGCTTGCGAGGGCGGTGCGCTGCAGCAGGCTGGCCAGCGCGCGGTCTTCAATGCCGTGAGCCCGCAAGCCTTCCAGGGTCTGGCTGGCGTAATCGAGGGTACTGCCGTACCGCCCGTGCGCGTGCGCGAAGATGTCCCGGTACTGCGCGTCGCTGAGCGCTCCGGTGTAGTTCGGACTGCGCCGGGACAGGGTGAACGCCAGCGCCGTGACGGGCCCTTGCGCGGTCTGGCAACGCAACCACTTGGGGTCGTACACCGGGTTGGGCATCTCCCGCGCCCACAGCGCCGGCATGAGATCCTCGACCTCTTCGTGGGGCAAGCGCAGGGCCAGGCCAGTGCAACTACCGCCCCGGATCAGGGTAAAAACAAGGCCTGGGCGCTGTGGCGTTCCCCGGTTGATGCGGCTCCACATCTGCAGGCTGCGGTGGTACCCGTGCACTTTGGCCAGGCGCTGTTCGGCGGCTTCAAACTCGGGTCGCCAGACCAGCGAGGCGTAACCAAACACCCATAAATCTGCACGTTCACCGTGCAAGCGCCATTGCCGGATCGTCTCGGTCATCATCTTCGTGCCATCTCGCAGAGAAGAATCGACGGGTAGCTTATGTTTCATGGTCAATAGCGCCAATTACAATCAGAGGGTTTTTGCGCCGGGTGCTGTCGTGTTTGTGGTGGCCAAACCAGTGCTCGGTGGTGTTTGATGACCATGTTCAAGGAGAGAAGGACTTATGTTTTCACAAGATGATGACCAAGACGTGCGTGTTGTCACGGTGGTCCTGATTGCGGCGGTGGTGCTGGCGGTAGGCTTGGCCATTGGTATGGGGGTTTCCAAGTCGCGATCAAGCAGCGCAGCAGGCACCGCCGTGGCCTCATCGCCGGTGGCCTCATCGGCGGTGGCTTCGGACAGCGGTGCGATCGCTCCCGAGGCAAGCAACGCTTCGGCTGGAGACGCCAGCGTGGTGGTTGAGAATGGCGTTGTGAAGTTTTATTTTGCGTCCGGAAAGGCCGATCTGGCTTCTGGCGCGCTGGTTGCGCTGGGCGATGCCATCGCAGCGGCACAGTCGGGCAAACGCTTGATGATTTCTGGTTTTCATGATTCGACTGGTGGAGCTGCACTCAACGCTGAATTGGCCAAGCAAAGAGCGCTGGCCGTGCGTGATGCCTTGATGGGAGCAGGTGTGGCCGAATCGTCGATGCAGCTGCAAAAGCCCGAAGAAACCACGGGATCGGGCAATGCGGCCGAAGCGCGCCGGGTTGAAGTGGTCATCGCCGATTGATGACGGATGCCTTAAGCGTCTCAAAAAAAAGCCCGGCCTCGGTCGGGCTTTTTTGTTGAATGACGGATGCCAGGCCGTGTTTGACAGGTTCAGCGCAGACCTTGACCAGCTTCAAGGTTGGCACGTTGGATCAACTCGATCTTGTAGCCATCGGGGTCGGTGACGAAGGCAATCACGGTACTGCCGCCCTTGACCGGCCCGGCCTCGCGGGTCACGTTACCTCCTGCCGCTTTGATCTTCTCGCAAGCGGCATAAGCGTCAGGCACGCCCAGCGCGATGTGGCCGTAGGCGCTGCCCATCTCGTACTGTTCTATGCCCCAGTTGTAGGTCAGCTCGATCTCGGCCTGACCTGGGTTGCCACCCTCAAATCCGAGGAAGGCCAGAGAGTAGCGGTATTCCGGGTTTTCGGAGGTGCGCAGCAACTGCATGCCCAGTACCTGGGTGTAGAAGTCGATCGAGCGCTGGAGGTTACCCACGCGCAGCATGGTGTGGAGAAATCGCATGCAGGGTCCTTGGTGAAAAAAAGCCTTGCTCAGACGGGCACGGTGTAGTTCAGCGCCATGCGGCCGCCGTCGACCGTGACGATTTCGCCTGTGACGTAGCTGGCGGCGTCGCTGGCGAGCCAGGCCACCACATCGGCCACTTCGGCGGGCTCGCCCAGCCGTCTGAGTGGCGTTCGGCTGAGGATCTTCTGGCGGGCTGCTTCGCTGGTGAGCACAGCCTGGGCGGCCAGTTCGGTGGCGATGGTGCCAGGGGCCACCGCGTTGACGCGGATGCCGTGGTCGGCCAGGGCCAACGCCATGACGCGGGTGAGCTGGTTGATGCCGCCCTTGCTGACGTTGTAGCTAGCGATGTTGGGGATGGCCAGCACGCCGTTGACCGAGCTCATGTGGATGATGTTGCCGCCGCCGGTCTTGATCATCTCGCGGGCCACTGCCTGGCCCATCAGAAACGCGCCCTTGAGGTTGACGCGCAGCACCTCATCGAAATCGGCCTCACTCACATCCAGAAAGTCGGCAGCGCGGAAGATGCC
>DAIOEI010000359.1:0-3013 GCA_036746335.1 Hydrogenophaga sp.
CTGCTGCTGAAACTGTTGGGTTGCTTCCAGCCAGGGTGGCGTGGGATGGTTCCCAGATGTCATGCTTGTCTCCAATGGATTGGCCGAAGCCCTATTATTGATCGATTGCAACGGGCTTTCCAGCCCATTGTAGTGTCGTCGCTTCGGCTTCCAGCAAGCTGACGTGATTCCTGCCTATCGTCGCCCTTGGTGGCGCCCGTGGAGTATCTGCTCGTGTATTTGGTGGTCATTGGTTGGTTGTATGTGGTGCTGATGATGGCGGTAGCCGAAGCATCAAACGCCACTGGAACGTTGCTCGGTGCTGTCATCACCTTTGTGCTCTACGGCGCCCTGCCGGTGGTGCTGGTGGTGTACCTCATGGGCACGCCCGCCAGGCGCAAGGCACGCAAGGCGCGGGAGGCGGCGGAGTTTCCGGCGGGAACCGCCGTGATGGCCACACCTCAGGAGCCTCCATCAGTCGATCCAGATACAGGCGGCCATGCGCCCGGTGCTGCCAAGGCGGACAGCGTCGCGCCGGTGGGAAAAGAAACGCGCTGACTGGGTCGCGGTGCACCATGTGGGCGAACTGTCGTTGCCGTACACCCGCTGCACGCCCAGCTTGTGAAGCCGCTGGCGCGCCAAGAGCGCCAGATCGGCCAGATAGTGGCCAGGCCTGCCAGATGGCATAAACGCTTTTTCTGCCACCGAGTGGCCATCCACAAGGGCCTCACGCACTTCGGCGCCCACCTCAAAAGCCGTCGGACTAATACAGGGTCCCAGCCAGGCGAACAAAGCTTGTGTGGTGGGCACCGCCGCTACCGTGGCCTCCAGCACACCCTGCCCCGCTGCGCCCGCCAGACCGCGCCAGCCAGCATGGGCAGCCGCCACACACGAGCCGTCGGCAGCCGTCAGCAGCACCGGCAGGCAATCGGCCACCATGACGGTACAGGCGACTTGAGCATCGGTGGTCCAACACGCATCTGCCTGGACACCATCGGGCGTGTCACCGTCCAGGGCCAACACCTGGGTGCCGTGGACCTGCTGCAAGAACACCGGCCTGCGCCCGATTGCGCGGGCCAGGCGAGCGCGGTTGCTCGCCACAGCAAGCGCTGTGTCGCCCACATGATCACCCAGATTGAAGCTGTCAAAGGGCGCTGTGGAGTCGCCACCGAGCCGGGTGGTGAACAACGCCTTCACCCCGGCAGGCGAAGGCCAGTTCGGAACCAGGCTCCCTGCAAGGCACAGCTTGGTGGCCAAGGACTCAGGCCTCGTGGTCCGGACAAGCCGAAGGCTGCGCCTGCTCAAACGCCGGCAAGCTCATGCACGCGTCAAAGGCGGACATGGTGCGCGGCAAGCCTTCCAGCGGGGTATCGAACCGCCGGGCGTTGAAGATCTGGGGTACCAGGCAACAGTCGGCCAGCGTGGGTGCGTCGCCCCAGCAAAAGCGCGAAGGCGCTTGCTGGTCCAACTGCCGTTCAAAGGCTTCCAGTCCGGTGCGAACCCAATGACGGTACCAGGTGTTCTTGGCCTCCTCATCCAGCTTCAAGTTACCCGAGAGGTACTTCAGCACCCGCAGGTTGTTCAGCGGATGGATCTCGCACGCAATGCTTTGAGCCAGCGCACGCACCCGCGCGCGCGAAAGTGCATCGGCGGGCAACAAAGCGGGCGATGGGTGCTGCTCATCCAGAAACTCAATGATGGCCATGGACTGCGAAAGGCGTGTGCCATCATCAAGCTCCAACACCGGCACCAGACCATCGGCCGCGATGCTGGTGTACCCCGGCAAGCGGTGCGCTCCTTTGGCCAGATGAATCGGTAGATAGTCGTAGGTCAAGCCTTTGAGAGCCAGCGCAATACGAACCCGGAACGAGGCTGACGAGCGAAAGTAGTTGTAGAGCTTCATGCCGCAAGGATAAACCGGACCACGCAGCGCCCGCCGCCAAAGGGCACGAAGGCACAAGACTTTTTATACTGGCCCACCCTATTCCGATTGCCCGCACCATGAACTACTTCTTCACTCCCCCGCCCACCGTCGGCGTCCCTGTGGTGGGGCGTGCCGAACGGTTCCCGGTACACCGAATCTACTGCGTGGGGCGCAACTACGAAGAGCACGCCAAGGAAATGGGGTTCACCGGCCGGGAACCACCCTTTTTTTTCCTGAAACCAGCAGACACCATCGTCGTGGCCGAGCCCCACCAAACCACACCTGTTCCCTACCCCAGCCTGACGGTGAACCTGCACCACGAAATCGAGCTGGTGGTGGCCATTGGCCTTGGTGGACGCAACATCCGCGCAAAAGATGCTGAACAGCACATCTTTGGTTATGCAGTGGGGCTGGACATGACAAGGCGGGACCTGCAAACCGAAATGAAAAAGCAGGGCCGCCCGTGGTGTATTGGCAAAGCCTTCGATCACTCCTCGCCTATTGGCCCCATCACGCCCCGTGCGCAAACTGGATCTCTTCAGCAAGCCAGCATCTGGCTGCAAGTGAACGGGCGGGACCGTCAGCGCAGCCAGATCGGCAAGCTGATCTGGAACGTGGCAGAAACCATCGAACACCTCTCCAGAGCGTGGACCTTGCAACCGGGTGACCTGATCTACACCGGTACCCCGGAAGGCGTGGCGCCCGTGGTTGTCGGCGATGTGCTGACCGGCGGCATCGAAGGCCTGGCTGAGATCCGAGTACAGATCAGCTGAAACTGCATAACAAGCCCCACAGGCACTTGGCCGCACACCTGCTGGAAAAAGCCACTGCGGGTAAGACCTCTGGCCCGAGCGCGTTCCATTCACTATGGTTGCCTCAGTTGACCATCTGGGCGGCCACTGTCATTTTTTCACAGGAGAAGACTCATCATGATCCAGCGCAGAACCCTGATCCAGTCTGGGGCCGCCTTGGCCCTGGGCACACCGGCCCTTGTGGGCTTTGCCCAGCAAACCGTCACCCTCAAGTTCCACACCTTCATGTCCCCGCAGTCCAATGTGTGGCTCAACATGCACAAGGCCTGGATGGACAAGGTCACCGCCGATTCGGGTG
>DAIOEI010000360.1:0-3004 GCA_036746335.1 Hydrogenophaga sp.
CCAGCCGCGGCCCGGGCAAGGGCGGCGTGCGCTTTCACCAGAACGTGACGCTGTCGGAGGTGATGGCGCTGTCGGCCTGGATGTCGATCAAGAACGCGGCGGTCAACGTGCCTTACGGCGGCGCCAAGGGCGGTATCCGCGTCGATCCGCGCCAGCTGAGCATGGGTGAGCTGGAGCGCGTGACGCGGCGCTACACCAGCGAGATCGGCATCATCATCGGGCCGACCAAAGACATCCCGGCGCCCGACGTGAACACCAACGAGCAGGTGATGGCCTGGATGATGGACACCTATTCCATGAACGAGGGTTCCACCGCCACCGGCGTGGTCACCGGCAAACCGGTGGACCTGGGCGGCTCGCTCGGCCGGCGCGAGGCCACCGGGCGCGGCGTGTTCACTGTGGGTGTGGAAGCGGCCAAACACATCGGTATGGACATCAGCCAGGCCCGTGTGGCGGTGCAGGGCTTCGGCAACGTGGGCGGCGTGGCGGGCAAGCTGTTTGCCGAGGCGGGCGCCAAAGTGGTGGCGGTGCAGGACCATGGCGGCACGATCTACCGCGAAGCCGGGCTGGATGTGCCCGCCCTGCTGGCGCATGTGGCGCGCGTGGGCACCGTGGCGGGTTTCCCGGGTGGTGAGGTGATCGCCAACGAGGAATTCTGGAGCGTGCCCTGCGAGATCCTTGTGCCCGCTGCGCTGGAGCAGCAAATCACCGAGGCGAATGCTGGCCGCATTCAGGCCCGGATGGTGATCGAAGGCGCCAACGGCCCGACCACGCCGCAGGCCGACGACATCCTGCACGACCGCGGCATTCTGGTACTGCCCGACGTGATCGCCAACGCGGGCGGCGTGACGGTGAGCTACTTCGAGTGGGTGCAGGACTTCTCCAGCTTCTTCTGGAGCGAAGACGAGATCAACGAGCGCCTGGTGAAGATCATGAAGGGCGCATTTGCCGCCATCTGGCAGGTGGCCCAGGACAACAAGGTGAGCCTGCGAACGGCCACTTTCATTGTGGCCTGCCAGCGCATCCTGCATGCGCGCGACCTGCGCGGTTTGTACCCCTGATCACGCGCCCTGGCCCAGGCGCCAGGCGGTAATGTTCACATGGCTGACCACTGCACCCTGGCGCTCGCCCTGAACCCCCTGTAGCGCGCTGACGTTCATCACGAACCAGCGCTGCTGTTCGCCGGAGTGGCAGGGGTATTCCATGCTGAAGCGGGGTTGCAGGCCGGTGAGCACATCCCGCATGCCTTGAGCTGCGCGGTGTGCGTAGTCTGCATCGGCGCCGCTGCAGCGCTCGCACACCTGCAGGTAGTTCACGCCCAGGCCGCTGCAGGTTTCCCCCTGCGCGCCGTTTTCCGAGGCAAATGCCAGCCACGCCCGGTTGACCATGGTGATCACGCCACTGGCGTCCAGCACGGCCACGTTCTCGGCCATGGCATCCAGCACGGCTTGCAAAAACGACGCTTCCCGCAGGCTGGTGGTGTCCGTCAGGCTGAGCACCACACCGCGTGAGGCAGAAGAAGGCACGCGGTAGGGCAGCATCTTGACCAGGAACTGCCGCCCTGCCCCACCGCTGCGGGTGAGCTCCAGGGTTTGCTCATGGTCCAGCGTGGTGCGCAGGTCGCGCATGAGGTCCGGGTAGTCCAGGTTGTGGGACAGGTCGTCCAGCGGCCGACCCAGGTCGCCGGGCCGAATGCGAAAGACCTGGGCCGCATCGGGCGTGTAACGGGTGAGGTGCAACTGCTCGTCCACAAACACGGTGCACGAGGAGGCCACACGGATCAGGTTGTCCAGGTCGGCGTTGACGCGGTTGAGGATGTCGATTTTTTCCTGGTATTCGGCGTTGACGGTGTTGAGTTCCTCGTTGACCGACTGCAACTCCTCGTTGGAGCTTTGCAGTTCTTCGTTGGAGGACATCATTTCCTCGTTGGTGGCCTGCAGCTCTTCGTTGGAGGTTTCCAGCTCTTCGATGGTGGCCTGCAAGCTCTCGCGCGTGGCGGCCAGTTCCTGCTCCAGCACCTCAATGCGCTCGGCGTGTTCGCTCTGCACGTCCACATGTTCGGTCGGCTCGCTGCGCTCGGTGCTGGTGTGGGGCTCGAAGCACAGCAGCGTGAAAGGCTGCCCCTCAAACTCGCCGACCGGCCAGGCCGAGAGGCGCACGGCCATCGCGTTGGCGCGGCCCATTTCGGTGTCGGTGTCCAGGCGTACCGCATCGGAACTGACCGGGGCCCGTTCGCGGTTGCTTTTGAAGAGCAGCGCAGCGGCCACGGGCACCAGGGTGTCGGGCAGGATGCGGTGGATCTCCAGGCTGGCCTGCCCTTCGCGCAAACGGAGAAAGTGGTGCACGTCGCCATAGGAGTGCACCAGCTCGTGGCGGGCGTTGAGCAAGATGGCCGGGGGCGGAGAGAAGGCCTTGATGAGGCTGCTGTAGCCTTGCTCCACGATGCCATTGCCGCGCGAGCGCACGGTGGCCAGGCCACCCCGTTGCGCATTGCCGCTGAGCGCGTGACTGGCTGCAGAGCCGCGCGCCACATCCAGCGGCAGCCCTGTAGGCCGGATCACCTGCCAGATTTTGTGACGCACCGACAGCGTCTGGAAATCGCGCTGCAGCTCGCCCAGCGACTCGCTGGAGCCCAGGAACAGATAACCTTTCTGGCCCAGCGCGTACTGCATGCGGCGCAGGGCTTTTTCTTGCGCGGCGTTGCGAAAATAGATCAGCGCGTTGCGGCACACCACCAGGTCCATCTTGGTGAAGGGCGGATCAGCCAACAGGTTGTGTCGGGCGAACACGATGCACTGGCGAAGCTCGTTCTTGACCACGAACCGGTTGCCCTTTTTGACGAAGAAGCGTTCAAGCTGCTGAGCCGAAACCTCGGCCACGATGGACTCCGGGTAGGTGCCCATGGAGGCCGCTTCGATGTTGAGCTGCTCCACGTCGGTGGCAAAAATTTTCAGCGTGGGCCAGCGCTTGGCACGCTCGAAGGCTTCCAGGCACAGCATGGCAA
>DAIOEI010000361.1:0-2999 GCA_036746335.1 Hydrogenophaga sp.
ACGGCTCCCTCAAAGGCGGGCTGCTGGTGGGGCTGCTGTTCGCGGCCGAGTTCTGCTTCATCTACCTGGGACTGCAGTACACCAGCGCCTCGCGCCTGACGGTGTTTCTCTACACCAGCCCATTCTGGGTGGCGCTGCTGCTGCCGCGTTTTGTGAAAGCCGAAACCTTGCGGCGCGTCCAGTGGGTAGGGCTGGTGCTGGCGTTTGCCGCGGTGGGCGTGGCATTCAGCGAAGGGTTTTTGCACAGTTCTCCCGTGGCCGGTCAATGGCGCGGCGATGCCATGGGTCTGGCCGCCGGGATGTTCTGGGGCCTGACCACGCTGGCCATTCGCACCACCAAGGTGGCCACCGTGCAGGCGGAGAAATCGCTGTTCTACCAACTCGGCGTGACGGCCCTGGTCTGCCCGGTGGTATCCCTGGCCTTGGGCGAAAACTGGGGATTCGATTACTCCGCGCTGGTCTGGGGATCGCTGCTGTTGCAGACCGTGGTGGGGGCTTTTGCCAGCTATCTGGCCTGGATGTGGATGCTGCGCCATTACCCTGCGACCCAGATGGCCACCTTCACATTCCTGACCCCGCTGTTTGCGCTGGTGTTCGGCGTGGTGCTGCTCGGCGAGCCGCTGACGCTGCAACTGCTGCTGGCCTTGGCGGGTGTGGCGGCCGGGATCGTGCTGGTGAGCCGCCGCTGATTTCTGCCGACCCCCTCCCATGGTTGCGCGCCAAACGGGCAGGGTGCACCGCCTCAAGCGCCAAAAAAAAAGCGGCCCGAAGGCCGCTCTGAACGAGGAATCCAGATAACCTGGGTTCAGACCAGCTTGATGTTGGTACTGCTGCCGTTGGTCTTGACCGATTCGATGCCATTGTCGCGGCCGCCAGCGGCCTTGTACATCTGGCTGGTGCCGATGACCTGGTGGTTGCCCGCCTTGAGGTTGAAATAGCAGCGCCCGTCGGACGCGTCCTTGCGGTCGTAGCGCGCATCGTTGCCGCAATTGGTCTGCACCGACTTGATGCCGTTCTCTGCCGACGCCTTGGCGTTGTATTGCTCGCTGCGCAAAACCACCTCGCCATTGCCCGCTTTCAAAACAAAGGAGAACTGTCCTTTGTCGTTGGACCTCAATTCGTACCAGCCTGCCATGTTCGCTCCTGTTGGGTGAAAAATGAGTGCCGAAGCAGGCAGATCATAGGTTGCGGTTGGGGTGCTGAACAGCCCGCCCATCTGCAAGGTCCAGGTCTTGGCCAGCCGGGGCTTTGGCCCGTGACAAAAGCCCCGGCGGTGTGGCTCAGCGGCGGTTTCAGCGCAGGTGGTGCACCGCTGCCTGCCCGCCGAACGGCTGACCGGCGGTCAACCGGTGCCTGCCGTCACGGTACCGCAGGAGCGGCCAGCTCCGGCCCGTCGTAGGTGTCGGCGGGCACCACCTCACCGCTGAGAAGCCGGGCCTGCCACAGCGCCAGGGTTTCCCCATACAGGGCCTGCAGCTTGGGCTGCAGTACCAGCCGCACGAAGTCCGGGTCTTCCAGGCCGTGCAGGCGCACCTGCCCCGTGTTGAACCGTCCAGAGGCGAAGTCTTCGATGGCTTCGGCCACGCAGCGGCCGGAATCGGCCACCGCCGAGCCCACAAAAACGTCCGGTTCGCGTGCCACCCAGTCCAGCACATTGCCGATCTGGCGCAGAGGCCCGTTACGGCAGGCCTGGTTCACCCCGTCGCGGCCGCCGTCGATCATCGCGAAAACGATGTCGGCCCCTTCGCGCTGCAAGGCCTCTGCCGTGGCCTGTGCGAGCGCGGGTTGGTGCTGGTGGCCGCAAAAGCAGGTCACGAAGCGACAGCCCGTGCCGCTGGCGGCTACGCCGTGGGCAAAGGCCGCGCGGCCCTTGAGGCCGGGCCGGACCTTTTCGCCCGACAGGTGCCCCACCACGCCGGTGCGCGAGTGCAGGCCGGCGAAAACACCGGCCAGAAAGGCCGACTGCTCCTGCAGCACCTCGTAGCAGGCCACGTTGGCGGCGCCGAAGCCGCCCTGGGTGATCGCGAAGCGCACATCTGGGAACTCCGCGTGCATGGCCACCACCGGGGCGTCGCCCTGCCCGCCGTGGGCGACCAGCAGGTCCAGGCCCTGTTGGCACAGGCCGCGCAACGCGTCTGCACGGCCCGCCGTATCCTGCGGCTCGAGCCAGTGCACCTCCAGGGCATGGCCGAGCGCCTGGGCACGTTGGGCCCCGGCCAGCCCGGACTCGTTGAAACTGCCCCTGCCCGGTGGGCCGAACAGGGCCACCGCCACGCGCGCAACGGTCACAGAGTGGCCCCGGATGCCTTGACCACCGGTGCCCAGCGCTCGGCCTGCTCGCGGATGAAGGCGGTGAAGGCCTCGGGCGTCTTGCTGCCACCTTCAAAGCCCATGCCCTGCAGCTTGTTCTTCACGTCGGGCATGGCCAGCACCTTGTCGAGCGCGGCTTGCAGGGTGGCCGCCACGGGCGCCGGGAGGCCGGCCGGTGCCGACAGGCCGACAAAATTCTCGGCCACCAGTTTGGGGTAGCCCAGTTCCACCACCGTGGGCAGGTCCGAGGCCTGGCTGGAGCGGGTAGCCGAGGTGACGGCCAGCAGGCGCAGCTGGCCCGTCTTGCGGAACTGCAGGTTCTGCGGCAATGCATCGATGGCGAACTTGAGCTGACCGCCGAGCAGGTCGGCTCGCATGGGCCCGGCGCCCCGGTAGGGAATGTGCTGCAGCTTCAGGCCGGCCTGCTGGGCCAGTATTTCACCGACGATGTGCCCGACGGAGGCCGCACCGCCGCTGCCAAACGGCACCGGGTCCGGCTGGGCCTTGGCCCAGGTCAGGAAGCTGGCGAAATCGGTCACCGGCAGCGAGGGGTGCACCACCAGCACCGTGGGCACCTCGCCCGCGTAGGCGAGATGCTGGAAGCTCTTGATCGGGTCGTAGCTGGCCTTGGCCATCAGGCTGGGCGAGATCGACATCGGCGCCGAGTTGGACATCAGCAGGGTGTAGCC
>DAIOEI010000362.1:0-2996 GCA_036746335.1 Hydrogenophaga sp.
GCGGCCAAGCAGGCGGGCGCCATTGTGCTGGCCGACGACAACTTTGCCTCCATCGCGCACGCGGTGGAAGAGGGCCGCACCGTCTACGACAACCTGCGCAAAACGGTCACCTTCCTGCTGCCGATCAATGGTGGGGAGTCGATGTCGCTGGTGGCGGCGGTGCTGCTGGGCCTGGCGCTGCCCATTTTGCCGGCGCAGATCCTGTGGGTGAACATGGTCAGCTCGATCGCGCTGGCCATGGTGCTGGCGTTCGAGCCTGCCGAGCCGGGCGTGATGCGGCGCGCTCCGCGGCCGCCGGGTGAGCCCATGCTCTCGGGTTTTGTGATCTGGCGCATTGCCCTGGTGTCGGTGCTGTTCACGCTGGGCATTTTCGGCATGTACCAGCTGGCGCTGAGCGGCGGCGTACCCATCGAGGAGGCGCGCACCATGGCGGTGAACGCGCTGGTGGCCATGGAGGTGTTCTACCTGTTCAGCGTGCGCTACCTCAAGGCGCCCTCGTTCACCTGGCGGGGCGTACAAGGCACGCCGCGCGTGCTGATGGCGGTGGGGGCGGTGATCGTGCTGCAGGCGCTCTTCACCTACGCGCCCTTCATGCAGACCTGGTTTCGCACCAGTGCGCTGAGCGCGCAGCAGGTGCTGTTGTGTGCGCTCACGGGGCTGGCGGTGCTGGTGGTGCTGGAGCTGGAAAAAGCGGTGCTGCGCAGGCACCGTGCAGAATGAGGGCCGGAGCTCAAGCACATGAGACAAGCCATTGGCCGTGCACTGGCCACTTACCTGACCACGCCGGGGCGAACCGCCAGCGCCGGATTCACGACCGACAACCGGCTGCTCGCGGCCGCCCTGCGTCCGGCCGATGTGATTCTGGTCGAGGGCACATCCCGGGTGAGCAGCGCCATCAAATACCTGACCCAGTCCACCTGGTCGCATGCGGCCCTGTGTGTGGGTCCGCTGGAGGTGGGTGGTGAGCCCATGGCGGTGGAGGCGGACATGCGCGAAGGTGTTCGCGCCGTCTCGGTGCGGCATTACGATGGGTTGCATTGCCGCATCTGTCGGCCTGCCAGCCTGAATCCCGCCGAGACGGAATCGGTGTGCCAGTTTGTGCTGGCGCGCCTGGGGCACCAGTACGACCTCAAGAACATCGTGGATCTGGTGCGCTACCTGCTGCCCAATCCACCCGTGCCGATGCGCTGGCGGCGGCGCCTGCTGGCGCTGGGCAGCGGCGATCCGACGCGGGCGATCTGCTCCACCCTGATCGCCCAGGCCTTCCAGTCGGTGCTCTACCCCATATTGCCGGTGGTGGAGGCGGCCGCGGCGAACGATCCGGACTGCCCGGACTGCGTGCGCGAGGTGCTGCACATGCGCCACCACAGCCTGTTTGCACCCCGGGATTTTGATGTGTCACCTTACTTTGATGTGGTCAAACCCACCCTGGCGGCCGGTTTTGACCACCATGCCGTCGAGTGGGCGCCTTCGGTGCTGGCCCGGCTGGAGGAGCGGGCACCACAGGCCTGAAGTCGTCGCCGAGCAGGCGGGCTTTGTGGGGTGTGGTTTCGAGGTGCTTGCATTGGTGAAACCTGTATCCGCATGCAAGCCTTGCAGGATTGCACGGGCCGCAGGCACGGAGCAGGGTGCTTCGTGTCGTATGCTGACGCAATGAACGCGCTTTTGAATCCCAGAAAGACCGTCCAGTTGCACGAGTTCAGCACGGGCGCGCATGGCGGCGGTGAGCCGGTTTGCAGCCTCATCGTCCTCCATGGGCTGGGCTCGGACGGCGGCGGCCTGGCTGGCTGGGTGCGCCAGCTGGAGCTGGGCCTGCCAGGCCCGGCGCGCTGCCTGCTGCCACGTGCACCAATGCGCACCATCAGCCTCAATGGCGCAGAGATGCCCGCCTGGTACGACGCACGGCCACCCGAGCCACGCTTGCAGACGCCCCAGCCGGCCGACGAGGCGGGCCTGAGGGCATCGCATCTCATCGTGCAGGCTTTGATTGACCGCGAGGTCGCGCGCGGCATACCGTCGGAGCGGATCGCCCTGATCGGTTTTTCCCAGGGTGCGGTGCTGGCGCTGCACACTGCCTTGCGCGCACCCCAGACACTGGCCGGGGTGGCTGTGCTCTCGGGCTACCTGCCTTTGACCACCCGCATCATCAATGCCGAGGCCAGTCTGGCCAACCAGCGGCTACCGGTGTTCCTGGCTCATGGGGAAGAAGACGAGGTGGTGGGCATGGACCGTGGCAGGGCCGCGCGCACTGCCTTGCAGGCCATGGGCCGCCCCGTGGACTGGCACCGTTACCCGATGGGCCACGAATGGTGCGATGCCGAGCGGCTGGACTTGCAGGCCTGGCTGCAGCGCTGCCTTGCACGGGCATTGCCCTGAGCGCCTGCTTTTCTGGCCTGACTCGGCGGACCTGAGTCCTCAGTGCGCGGTCTCGGCCAGCGTGACTGCCAGGCGATTGTGGCGCTCCAGCAGCGGCCCCAGGTCCACGGTGGTGAGCTGGCCTTCGCGCACCACCACCCGCCCGTTGACCACCGTGTAGGCCGCCTGCGGGCTGGCACAGAGCAACAGACTGGCCACCGGGTCGTGCACCGCGCCGCCCGTAAAACCGAGTGCGCGCAGGTCGAACAGTGCAAAGTCGGCACAAAGGCCCACAGCGAGGTGCCCGATGTCTTTGCGGCCCAAGACCTGGGCGCCGCCGCGTGTGGCGATGTGCAGCGCATCGCGCGCGGTCATCTCGGCCGGGCCGAGGTCGCAGCCGAAGAAGGTTTTTCCGCCGCGCGACTCGGGCGGCTGCAGCGCGCGGCCCACGCGGGCGAGCAGCAGCGCCTGCCGCGCTTCGTTCACCATGTGCGCCGCATCGTTGCTGGCGCTGCCGTCCACACCCAGGCCCACTGGCACACCGGCGCTGAGCATGCGCCGGATGGGGGCGATGCCCGAGGCCAGGCGCATGTTGCTGCAGGGGCAATGCGCCACGCCGGTGCGGCTGGCGGCAAAGAGCG
>DAIOEI010000363.1:0-2983 GCA_036746335.1 Hydrogenophaga sp.
GCTGCGACCAGCTGCCCGAGCTGTGGCGCGAAGCGCGTCGCCTGGGCCTGGCCAAACCCAACATCGGCCTGCTGACCGACATGATTGCCTGCCCGGGAGGCGATTTCTGCGATCTGGCCAACGCCCGTTCGCTGCCGATTGCGCAGTCGCTGCTGGCGCGTTACCAGGACCTGGATGAGCTGCACGACCTGGGCGAGATCGACCTGCACATCAGCGGCTGCATCAACTCCTGCGGCCACCACCACAGCGGCCACATCGGCATCCTGGGCGTCGACAAGGACGGGCAGGAGTGGTACCAGGTCACGCTGGGTGGCTCCGACGGCACGCGCCTGTCGGGCGAAGCCGTGCCCGGTAAGGTGATCGGCCCGTCGTTTGCGGCCGACGAGATGGTGGACGTGATCGAAGCGCTGATCGACACCTTCCGGGCCCAGCGCCAACCCGCCGAGACCTTTGTGAACACGGTCCAGCGCGTGGGTACCGAGCCCTTCAAGGTCGCCGCCAACGCGGTGCGCGTGGCCACGGCCCGCCATCCGGTTGCAGCCTGAGTCCCCATGAGGAACCACCATGACACCGACGATTGAACTCTTCAAAGCGGACCGCTTCACTGCCGACGAAGCCGGCACGCTGACCCTGCCCAACGACGCCGATCCGCGCGAGGCTGCTCTTGACGGTATCCACACTGTGGTACTGCAGTTCCCCGCCTTCACCGACGGCCGGGCCTTCAGCCAGGCCTTCCTGCTGCGCCGCCGGCTGGGCTTCAGCGGCAAGATCCGCGCCACGGGCGATGTGCTGATCGACCAGCTGGTGCAGATGCAGCGCAGCGGCTTCACACAGGCCGTGCTGCGCGCCGACCAGAGCATCGAACATGGCCACCAACTGCTGGCCCAGTACGACGCCTTCTACCAGGGCGACGCGGTGGACACGCGCCCGCACTTCGCTGCCGCCTGAACAAGGAGTTTCAGCCATGAGCGCCATTGACCTCTACAACCGCCCCAGCGCCGACTTCGACGCCAAAGTTGCCGCCAGCATCGCGCTGTTGCGACACGCGGCCACCCAGGCGCCGCAACTGACCCAGGCCTCCAGCCTCGGGGCCGAAGACACCGTGGTCACCCACCTGATCCACCTGGCGGGTATTTCGTCCGCCGTCTTTGTGCTGGACACCGGCAAGCTGCACGCCGAAACCCTGGCGCTGATCGGCCCACTGGAGCAACGCTACAAGCGCAGCATCGAGGTGTACCGCCCGAGGAACGAAGCGGTGATCAAGTTCGTTCGCCACCACGGCGAGAAGGCCATGTACGACAGCATCGAGCTGCGCAAAGCCTGCTGCGATATCCGCAAGATGGAGCCGCTCGCCCGTGCGCTCGCAGGCAAAGACGGCTGGATAACCGGCCTGCGCCGCGAACAGTCCAATGCCCGTGCCGATGTCGCCGACCTCGTCACCGAATCCGGCAGCTTCGGCAGCCGCCTCAAGATCAGCCCTATCGTCGAATGGACCTGGGGCGACGTCTGGCATTTCATCGCCCAGCACCAGCTCGCCTACAACGCCCTGCACGACCGCTTCTTCCCCAGCATCGGCTGCGAGCCCTGCACGCGCGCCATCAGCGTCGGCGAAGACTTCCGCGCCGGCCGCTGGTGGTGGGAACAAGCCTCCGCCAAGGAATGTGGCCTGCATGTGCAGCCCACAGGCGAAACCAGCCCGCTCCAGCAGCCTGCCTGAACACCACCCGAATCTCTTATGAACGCCCGTACCGACACCGCCGTGCTCCAGCCCGCCCAACCGACCGCCGAGCACCACCTGAGCAACGCCCACCTCGACGCGCTGGAAGAAGAAACCATCTTCATCCTGCGCGAGGTGGCGGCCGCCTTCGAGCGCCCCGCCCTGCTGTTTTCAGGCGGCAAGGATTCGCTGGTCATGCTGCGCTGCGCCGAAAAGGCGTTTGGCGTCGGCCGTATTCCCTACCCGCTGCTGATGATCGACACCGGTCACAACTTTCCCGAAGTGACCGACTTCCGCGACAGCCGCGCCGCCGAGCTGCAGGCCGAGCTGATCGTGCGCAACGTCGAAGATTCCATGAAGCGCGGCACCGTGCGTCTGGCCCATCCGGGCGAGAGCCGCAACGTGCACCAGTCGGTCACGCTGCTCGAAGCCATCGAAGAGTTCCGCTTCGACGCCCTGATCGGCGGCGCGCGCCGCGACGAGGAGAAGGCCCGCGCCAAGGAGCGCATCTTTTCGCACCGCGACAGCTTCGGCCAGTGGCAGCCCAAGGCCCAGCGACCCGAGCTGTGGACGCTTTTCAACACCCGCCTTGCGCCGGGAGAGCACTTCCGCGTGTTCCCGATCAGCAACTGGACCGAGCTGGACGTGTGGCAGTACATCGAGCGCGAGGCCATCGCCCTGCCTTCGATCTACTACACCCACCAGCGCGAAGTGATCGACCGCCGCGGCCTGCTGGTGCCGGTAACGGAACTTACCCCGCCCAAAGACGGCGAGACGGTGCAGATCCGCGACGTGCGGTTTCGCACCGTGGGGGACATCACCTGCACCTGCCCGGTGGAAAGCCTGGCCGCCACCGCCGCCGACATCGTGATCGAGACCCTGGCGGCCGACGTGAGCGAGCGCGGCGCGACGCGCATGGACGACAAGACGTCGGAAGCTTCGATGGAGAAGCGGAAGAAAGACGGCTACTTCTAGCCCACCCCCATCGCTGGCTCACTGCGTGTAGCCAGCTCCGCCCCTCCAGGGGCAACACCTGCGGCCCGGCAGAGCCGCATCACAAGGCCACCCCCATCGCTTATCGCTTCGCGTAACGCTCCGCCCCTCAAGGGGCAACGCCAGCAGCCCGGCAAAGCCGGTTCTGCGGCGTTCTGGAACAAGACACTTATCTCGGAACAAACCATGAACGCTGTAGTTACCCCCTCCACCGCCGCCGACACCCGCACCGCACTGAAGTTCATCACCTGCGGCTCGGTCGATGATGGCAAG
>DAIOEI010000364.1:0-2979 GCA_036746335.1 Hydrogenophaga sp.
GCGTAGTCCATGTAGGCCAGGCAGATGGGCACTTGCGCGCTCTGGGCGATGTAGTAGAAACCGGTTTTCCAGTGCCGGGTCTTGCTGCGGGTGCCTTCGGGTGGCACGATCAGTTGCAGCGGCTCACCCGCCGCCCGAATGGCCTGCGCGCTGAATTCCACCAGGTTGTTGGCTTTGCTGCGGTCCACCGGAATGCCGCCCAGCCAACGCATGAGCCCACCGAAAGGCGCACGAAAGATGCTGGCCTTGCCCATCCACCTCGGGTGCAGTTCCAGTGCAAACGCCACCATCAGGGTCATGGGCAAATCCCAGTTGCTGGTGTGGGGCGCCGCAATCAGCACGCTTTTTCGGGCGTTTTCGGGCAGGTGGCCTTGCACCTGCCATCCCGCGAGCTTGAGGCAGGCCAGCGAGATCGCCTTGAAAACGGGGCTGACCCAGGGGGTGGTGAAGATGGTGCGTTGCATGGCGGGGCAGTATCGCTCAAGTGTGCAAATGTATCGACTTGCATCACCCGACCCGTTCCAACGAGCCTAGGGCGATTCTGGAGGGACTCAGGTCTGACCATCGGGCTCCCGCAGCGCCTGCGCCACTTCCGCTGCCAGAAAGTCGTACACCGCCCGGATGCGAGCGCTGGTGCGCAACTCCCGGTGCACCGTCAGCCAGATGGGGAATCGGGGCGTTTCCAGCATGGGCAGCAAGGGCTGGACGGCGGGATCGGTGGCCCGGAGGTATTCACCCACAAAACCGACACCTAACCCCGCGCGGATGGCGGCCCACTGGGCATTCAGGTCGTCACTGCGCAGTCCAAAGCGCAGGGCTTCTGTGCAGAGGCCTTGTTGCTCGAACCCGGCTTCCACTTCCCGGTTCCGGTCCCCGGCAATCAGGTCGTGGTTCAGCAAGTCCAGTGGTTGTCGTGGGGCGCCTTTGCGGGCCAGGTAGTCTTGGCTGGCGCAGGCCTGCACCCGAACCTGACCGATGCGCTGGGCCACCAGGCTGCCCTGGTCGGGCTGCACCATGCGCAGGGCCAGATCGGCGTCGCGCCGCAACAGGTTGGTCACCGTGTTGCTGACCACCAGCTCGACCACCACCTCCGGCAAGGCCTGGCGCATGCGCGCCAGGATCGGGGGCAACAGATAGCATGCCACTGGCTGGCTGGCCGACAGGCGCACCCGGCCTTGCACCGTCTGGCCCGCGCCCGAAGCCAGTCTCGAAAAGCTCGCCGCGCCCGCTTCCATGGCGCGGGCAGCGTCGGCCAGGGCCAGGGCTTGTGCCGTGGGCTGCAGACCGCGCCCCGTTCGTTCGAACAGCACCAATTGGAGTTGGGCCTCCAGTTCGGCCATGTGCCGACCCAGCGTGGGTTGGCTCACACCCGTGGCCCTTGCCGCGCCGAGCAGGCTGCCGTGTTCCAGCGCTGCCAGAAAGGACTGGATCAGCGCCCAGTTGAAGCCGGTGTTATTCATTGCTGTATAGCTGCTGCTTGTATTCATGCAATTGTGCATTTTGAGGGGGGTTCTCACAATCGCATGCATCACCTTTTGCACTCCTGGACACCCATGAACCGACGTCAAATCCTTCGCGTTGCAGGCGGTGGCTTCATTGCCGCTGTCACCTTGCCCAGCCTCAGCGGCTGCGATACGGCCATGCCCGCCGCAGCCATTGCGGCCTGGAACCCACCGCCCGAGAGTCTGGACCTGCGGCGCTGGGTGCTCTCGCATGCGCTGCTGGCGCCCCACGCGCACAACCGCCAATCGTGGCTGGTCGATCTGTCTGTCCCCGACACCATCGTGTTACGCATGGACCAGAGCCGTTTGCTGCCCCACACCGATCCCATGGGGCGGCAGATGCTGATCAGCCAGGGCACCTTCGTCGAGGTGCTGGCCCTGGCCGCCCGACAGCGCGGCTACCAGGCCGAGGTCACCCTGTTTCCCGAAGGTGAATGCAGCGCACAGTCCACGGACGAGCGGCCCACCGCCAGCATCCGCTTGGTGCCCGATGCGCAACTGCAACCCGACCCCCTGTTTGCGCAGGTGTTTCGCCGCCACACACACCGTGGCGCTTATGAAACCCGCCCGCCAGAGGCGGCAGCTCTGCAGGCCCTCCAAGCCAGCGTGTCGGGCCTGCCGGTCACCCTGGGCACGGTCACCACCCACAACACCAGCGCCATGGCCCGCCATGCCCAGATTGCCATGGATGCCTGGCGCACCGAACTCGTGACGCCGCGCACCCTGCTGGAGTCGTACGAGTTGCTGCGCATCGGACCCAAAGAAATTGCAGAACACCGCGATGGCATTGCGCTGAACACACCCTTCGTGCGGGTGATCACCGCCCTGGGGCTGTTTGACCGCACTCAGGCCTCGGCAGCCGACAGCTCCGAACTCAAGGACCAGATGGATAAGTTCAACCGGCACATTGCCACCACACCGGCCTACTGCTGGATCAACACCCAGACCAACGACCGCAAGACCCAGTTGCAAGCCGGTCGGGCCTATGTGCGGCTCCAGCTGGCCGCCACTGCCCAGGGCCTGTCGATGCATCCGCTGTCGCAGGCTCTGCAGGAGTACCCCGAGCAGGCGGCAAACTACCAGGCCGTTCACGAATTGCTCGGTGCAACGGCGCCAGGCAATACCGTGCAGATGTGGGCCCGGTTGGGTCATGCTGCAGAGCCAGGGGGTCCTTCGCCGCGCCGGGGCTTGCAGGCCCACGTCCTTGCCTGAGGCTGCAGCTCAGGCCAAGCGTTGGTGAATTTTTGGATGCTCTAACCAGTATCCGTATCCGCTTTGTTCGGTGGCGTCAACCCGCAGCTTCCCTCCTGCTCAAAAAATACGGGTGCGGGTATGTTCGGAATCTCCATCAACCCTGGGTACTGAGGAGACACACAAGATGCGACACCACCAACATGGCGATCACCATGTCACCCGCTCCGCCGTGGCGGCTGCGTTTCTGGCCGGGATGGCCCTGCCAGCCGCCGCCACCAATGGC
>DAIOEI010000365.1:0-2955 GCA_036746335.1 Hydrogenophaga sp.
TCTTGTGCACGTCCTGCGTGCGGTCCACCAACACCCGTTCATAGGGCACACCCATCTCCTCCAGCACAATGTGCGGAATCATGCTGGCGGTGCTGGGGTAATGGTGAAGCTGGATCATGGCCGGGTGGGTTCTCGGGGGGCGGGTGGCGGGGCGGGCTCGGAAAGCCCAAACAGAAGAGCTCCATTGTCCCAGCCCACGCGGCGCGCCACCTCCGGGGGCAAGCCGCCCAGCCAGGTGCGGTAGGCCAACATGAGCTCGTCGTAGTACAGCCAGCGCTGGTTGACCCAGGTATCGGAGCCGATCATGAAGCGGTCGGGGTACTTCAGCAGCAAGGCCCGCCACTCGGGGCAGAGCTGCCCGCCTTCGCAGGTCAGGCCTGGCCGGTAAGACAGCTCGCCCATGAGCTGCGGATAGCGCGCCAGCAGTTCACCCACCCGCTCCACCGGCGTCCCGCCAATGCCGGTATGGGCCCAGATCAACCTGAAACCTGGGTTCTCATGCCCGGCCGCAGCCGTGTGTGCCATGAGCATGTCGATCGCCGAGTCGTCCACATGCGCCAGGACGGCCAGGCCCTTTTGGGCGGCCAGCGCCATGAGCTGCCGGGCCACTGGCCCGTTCGCGTTGGCGCTTTCGTACAGGTGAAACTCACCGATACCCCGGTAGGGGCCCGACGGCGTGCCGCGCGCCAGCTCCCGCAGCACCAGCTCGCGGATGCTGTCGTCGCGGAACCAGTTGTTGTAGTCGGCACGATCGCGGTACAGGCGGATCAGCGGCACCACCGCAACACCGGCCGCATCGGTCTGCGCGCGCGCGGTGGCCAAAGCCACCGTGCCGTCGTTCGGCCGGGAGTTGGCCAGAATGCCCCGCACACCATTGCGCTGCATGCGCGCCAACACATCGTCCAGCGGGTGGGGGCAGCCGGGCACCGCCGCATCGTGCACGCAGGCTTCGTCGTTGTAATGCAGGTGGGCATCGAACAAGGGTCCGTCATACGCTGGCGGCTGTGCATGCAGCGGGGCCGCCGACCCCACCGCCAGCGCCAGCACCAGCCACATCGCCAGCGCGGTTCCGTGTCGCCGCAGACCCATGGGCTCAGGCCAGGTGCTGGGCCAAAAAGGACAGCGTGCGCTCACGTGCCAGCTGGGCCGCGTCTGCGTTCCAGCTGCCTCGCTGGTCACAGTTGAAGCCGTGGTGTGCCGCATAGGTGTGCACTGTCACGCCAGGGTGCAAGCGCTCGAAGGCGCGCACGGTGTCCATGGGAATCCAGTGGTCTTCCTCGGCAAAATGGGCAAGCACCGGAACGCGGGGTTGTCGGGCCGCTTCGGCTTCGGTGGTCATGCCACCGCCGTAATAGGGCACGGCCGCAGTCAGACCCTGCAGCTCACAGGCGCTTTGCCAGGTCAGCAAACCACCCCAGCAGTAACCCAAGATACCGACCTTCGCGCCGCTGGACGCTTGTGCCGCGTGCTCAATGGCAGCCTGGATGTCTGCCAGTACACCGGGCGCGGGCAGCCCGTCCACGGCGGTCTTGAGTGCAAAACCGGCGCCCATGTCGGTCTCGGTGTAGTCCAGCTCGACCCCTGGCTTGACCCGGTGAAAAGTCGATGGAGCGACCACCAGGTAACCGTCGGCGGCATAACCGTCGGCAACAGCCCGGATGTGGCTGTTCACGCCGAAAATTTCCTGCAACACCACCAATGCGCCTCGCGGAGCACCCGCTGGCCGCGCCACATAAGCCGGAAATGAGAACCCGTCTGCAGAAGCCAATTCAACCAAAGATCCCATGGTGTCTCCAAAAAATGTGAAGATAAAAATCGCCTGAACGGTCCGCTGCGCGACGGTTGGTGCGCCCAGGCTTGCGGTAAGTTCCTTGCATCGCGGTTGTAACCGATGGCGGCCAGAAGTCGCTGGAGACAGGAAATGAGCCAAATTCATACAGGTGTTCTGCTGGTGACCGGCGGCAGCCGGGGCATTGGTGCGGCCACTGCCCGACTGGCCGCCCGGCAAGGTTGGGCCGTGGCGGTCAATTACCAAGGCAACTCGCTGGCCGCTGATGAGGTGGTCCGCGCCATCCGGGCGGAGGGCGGAACCGCCATCACAGCGCAGGCCGATGTGGCCGACGAGGCGCAGGTCTTGCGCATGTTCGACAAGGTGGATGCCAAGCTTGGCCGGCTGAGAGGGCTGGTGAACAACGCGGGCGTGGTGGACGTGACCGCGCGAGTCGATGAAATGAGCGTGGCGCGCTGGCGGCGCATGTTCGACGTCAATGTGATCGGCAGCATGCTTTGCGCGCGCGAGGCGGTTCGCCGCATGAGCACACGCCACGGTGGCGAAGGCGGCTCCATCGTCAACCTCTCCAGCGCGGCGGCTCGCCTGGGATCGCCCGGGCAATACGTGGACTACGCGGCGGCCAAGGGCGCGATCGACGCGTTCACCATCGGCTTGGCCAAAGAAGTGGCAGCCGAAGGCATTCGTGTCAACGCGGTGCGCCCTGGCCTGATCGACACCGACATCCACGCCTCGGGTGGCCTGCCCAACCGGGTGAACGACCTCAAGCACCAGGTGCCGATGCAGCGCGCCGGCAGCGCCGACGAAGTGGCGCAAGCCATCATCTGGCTGCTATCGCCCGAGGCGAGTTACACAACGATGACCTTGATGGACGTTTCAGGAGGACGATGAATGACCGCCACCACCCCCGAAAACAGCCCGCACATCAAGATCTGGTGGGAAGACCTGCAGGTCGGCGAGGTGCGCGATCTGGGCAGCATCTCACCGACGAAGGAAGAGATCATTGCGTTTGCCAGCCAGTTCGACCCACAACCCTTTCACCTGAGCGAAGAAGGCGGCAAGGCCTCGGTGTTCGGTGCGCTCAGCGCCAGCGGCTGGCACACCTGCGGCATGGCGATGCGGCTGATGGTGACCAACTTCCTGCACGAGACCTCCAGCCTGGGCTC
>DAIOEI010000366.1:0-2934 GCA_036746335.1 Hydrogenophaga sp.
GATCGCCTTGGCGGTCTCGATCACCCGTGCCACATCGGCCGGTGTGACTTCACGGTCTTTGATGGCCACCATGCCGCTGCTGTTGATGCCCCGGATGTGACTGCCGGTGATGCCGCTGTAAACGCGGGCGATGCGGCAATCGGCCATCAGCTCCGCCTCTTTGAGCGCCTGCTGGATGCTTTGCACCGTGGCATCGATATTGACCACCACACCGCGCTTGAGCCCGTGGCTGGGCGCCACGCCCAGGCCCGCCAGCTTGAGATCGCCCCCCGGCTGCACCTCAGCCACCACCACCATGATCTTGGCAGTGCCAATGTCCAGCCCCACCACCAAATCTTTGTATTCCTTGGCCATGATCGTTCTCAATTACCGTGTTGGGGATGAACCCGACATGTTTTGTGTGTTCACCGTGGTCACACCCCTGACGCGCAGTGCATACCCGTTGGGATACCGCAGATCCACCGATTGCAACGCACCCGGGTAGCGTTGTGCCAACTGCCCCACCGTGGCAGCAAAGCGGTGTGCGCGTGCCATGAGTTCCTCGGGCTCGCCCCTTCCCAGACTCATCGTGGCTCCGTTGTCCAGCCCTGCCTGCCAAGCGCCCCGTTCTGTCAACTCCAGCTTGACCACACCCAGACGCACCGGAGCGAGCGTGGTGTGCAAGGTTTGGTAGAGCGCCCACACGTCAGGGGTTCGACCAGAAGGCCCCACCAGCTCGGGCAAACCTTCACCGTCATCAGGGCTGGCTTCAAAGGTTTCCCCGTAATCGTTCACCAGCAGCCCAGCGCCAGCAGATCCCCACCAAGCCACCGCTCTGTGCTCCTCCAGGGTGACCCGAAGCCGATTCGGGAATTCGCGTTGAACCACGGCACGACGAACCCAGGGCACAGACTCGAACTGCTGTTGCACCGCCTGCAAGTCTGCCGTGAGCAGACCGGGAGCCAAGTGTTTGCGCAACGGTGATGCCAGCTGGGCGCGCAGACCGATCGCGTTTTGATGGTCTACCTGGCCCACCACCACAATCGAACGAACGCCCCAGACCGGTAGACGTGAAACCCAGCCCGCGAATGCCAGCACACACAGGGCGGCAAGCACCACCACCAGGGCGCGCGTCGCCAAGTTCATGAGCTTGATGTCCAGGGGCAGGTCGGCGTCTTGCATGGGGTAGTGCTCAGGCTCAGACAGCGGACTCGTTGTCCAGCGCAGCACTGGACAGGACTTGAAGACACAGGTCCTCGTACGACAGCCCGGTGGCACGGGCCGACATGGGCACCAGCGAGTGCCCGGTCATGCCCGGCGAGGTGTTGATTTCCAGCAACCAGGGTTTGCGGGTCCGGGCGTCGATCATCACGTCGGCCCGCGCCCAGCCGCGGCAGTCCAGCGTGAGGAAGGCCTTGAGCACCAGCGCCTGGATGGCGGCCTCTTCGCCTTCGGGCAGACCACAGGGCACCAGGTACTGCGTGTCATCGGTGAAATACTTGTGCTGGTAGTCGTAGTTGCCGTCGGGTGCGACGATGCGGATCACCGGCAGCGCACGGGCTTGCGAGCCGGTGCCCAGCACCGCGCAGGTGACTTCGTCGCCTGCGATGAACTGCTCGCACATCACCATCGGGTCCTGACCGGCGGCCAGCGCATAGGCGGCGTCACACTGGCCGGTGGTCATGACCTTGGTCAGTCCAATGGTGGAGCCTTCGCGCACCGGCTTGACGATCATGGGCGAGCCCAGTGCCTCGAACGCGGCACGGGTTTCGGCCGCGCTGTGCACCTGGCGCCAGGCCGGGGTGGCCAGCCCCTCGGCGATCCAGATGCGTTTGGTCATGAGCTTGTCCATCGCCACCGCCGAGGCCATGACGCCGGGGCCGGTGTAGGGAATACCCATCAGCTCCAGCGCGCCCTGCACCGTGCCGTCTTCACCGAAGCGGCCGTGCAGCGCAATGAAGGCGCGGGTGAAACCGTCTTTCTTGAGGTCGCCCAGATCACGCTGCGCGGGGTCAAAGGCGTGTGCATCCACACCACGGGACTTCAGCGCCGCCAGCACGCCGGTGCCCGACATCAGCGACACCTCGCGCTCGGCCGAGCGCCCCCCCATGAGCACCGCCACTTTGCCTATGCTTTGTGTATCCACTGTCGCACTCATGTGTTGCCTCCCATCGCCATCTCGATCACCTGCCCGGCCACCGCGCCGATGGATCCCGCGCCCATGCAGAGCACCACGTCGCCGTCCCGCGCGTTGTCCAGGATGGCCTGGGGCATGGCGCCGATGTCGTCCACGAAAACCGGTTCGAGCTTGCCGGCCACCCGCAGGGCCCGCGCCAGTGCCCGACCGTCGGCGGCGACGATGGGGGCTTCGCCAGCGGCGTACACCTCGGCCAACAGCACGGCGTCGGCGTGGCCGATCACCTTTACAAAATCTTCGAAGCAGTCCCGGGTGCGGCTGTAGCGGTGTGGCTGGAAGGCCAGCACCAGACGGCGTCCGGGGAAAGCGCCGCGCGCGGCCGACAGGGTGGCGGCCATCTCCACCGGGTGGTGTCCGTAGTCGTCCACCAGGGTGGCGGTTCCGCCGGACGGCAGTGCCGCGTCGCCGTAGCGCTGAAAGCGTCGGCCCACGCCCTTGAACTCGGCCAAAGCCTGCAGCAATGCGGCGTCGGGCACGCCGATTTCAACCGCAATGCCGATGGCTGCGAGCGCGTTGAGCACGTTGTGGTGGCCCGGCAGGTTGAGCACCACCTCAAGATCAGGCATCACCTCCCCGTTGCGGCGCTGTACGGTGAAGTGCATCTGCCCGCCGACAGCGCGCACGTTGAGTGCGCGCACCTGGGCGTCGTCGCTCACGCCGTAGCTGGTGATGGGCCGCGCGATCTGCGGCAGGATCTCGCGGATCGCCGGGTCGTCCACACACACCACCGCTGCGCCATAGAACGGCATCTTGTGCAG
>DAIOEI010000367.1:0-2934 GCA_036746335.1 Hydrogenophaga sp.
CAGGCGCTGGAGATGGCCTTCACCCTGGCCGACGGCAAGGAGTATGTGAAAACCGCCATCGCCAAGGGCATGGACGTGGACGCCTTCGCCGGTCGCCTTTCCTTCTTCTGGGCGGTCGGCATGAACTTCTACCTGGAGATCGCCAAGATGCGCGCGGCCCGCCTGCTGTGGACGCGCATCATGAAGGGCTTCAACGCCAAGAACCCCAAGAGCCTGATGCTGCGCACGCACAGCCAGACCTCGGGCTGGAGCCTGACCGAGCAGGACCCGTACAACAACGTGGTGCGCACCACCATCGAAGCCATGGCGGCCGTGTTCGGCGGCACGCAGAGCCTGCACACCAACTCGCTGGACGAAGCCATTGCGCTGCCCACCGAATTCAGCTCACGCATCGCGCGCAACACGCAACTCATCATCCAGGAAGAAACGCACATCACCAGCGTGGTCGACCCCTGGGCGGGCTCTTACATGATGGAGAGCCTGACGCAGGAAATGGCCTACAAGGCCTGGGCCATCATCGAAGAAGTCGACGCCATGGGCGGCATGACCAAGGCCGTGGACAGCGGCTGGGCCAAGCTCAAGATCGAAGCGGCCGCCGCAGAAAAGCAAGCGCGCATTGACTCTGGCAAGGACGTGATCGTCGGCGTCAACAAATACAAGCTGGCCAAGGAAGACCCGATCGAGATTCTGGACGTGGACAACGTCAAGGTGCGCGACGGCCAGATTCAGCGCCTGCAAGCCATCAAGGCCAGCCGCGACAACGCCGCTGTGGAGGCTGCGCTGCAGGCGCTGACCGCCGCCGCCGAGTCCGGCCAGGGCAACCTGCTGGACTTGAGCATCAAAGCCATCCGCCTGCGCGCCACCGTCGGCGAAGTGTCCGACGCACTGGAAAAGGTTTACGGGCGCCACCGCGCCGACACGCAGAAGGTGACTGGTGTGTACGCTGCCGCATACGACTCCGCTGAGGGCTGGGAACAGCTCAAGACCGAAATCACAGCGTTTGCCGAGGCCCAAGGCCGCCGCCCGCGGGTGATGATCAGCAAGCTCGGTCAGGACGGCCACGACCGAGGCGCCAAGGTGGTGGCCACCGCGTTCGCCGATCTGGGCTTTGACGTGGACATGGGCCCGCTGTTCCAGACGCCCGAAGAATGCGCCCGCCAGGCGATTGAAAACGATGTGCACGCGGTCGGCGTCTCGACGCTCGCCGCCGGTCACAAGACCCTAGTCCCCGCCATCATTGCCGAGCTGAAAAAACAGGGTGCCGACGACATCATCGTGTTCGTGGGCGGCGTGATCCCGCGCCAGGACTACGAGATGCTGTACGAGGCTGGCGTCAAAGGCATCTATGGCCCGGGAACGCCGATTCCGGCGAGCGCCAAAGACGTGCTGGAGCAGATCAAGAAGGCGCTGCAGGCTCAGTTGTGATACTGTAATACGGTATTTGACTGGAGGTCTGTATGGCTGTATCTGTTCGGATGGATCCTTTGCTGGAAAAGGAACTGGAGTTGGCTGCGCGACGCAAGGGTGTGACCAAAACACAGTTCATCGTCGATGCGGTTGAGCGTGCGCTCGGACGCAAAAATCCTTACGACTTGCTTTTGGCGCTGAAAGCAGAGGAGTCGCGGCCTGAATACCAGGCCATGAACCAGGCGTTCGAAGGCGCAGAGCTGCCGTACGACACCGACGCATCGCGCGCGGCCATCTTGAAAAAACTCAAGGTCAAGCATGGCGGCAGTACTGGTTGACGCCGGACCGATGGTGGCGGTGTTCGGGGCTAAACAGCCTCGGGCAGCGCATTACCTGGACCTTTTCAAGAAGGCGGCCGACATGAACTGGTCGCTCTCCACCACATGGCCTTGCGTGGTGGAAGCAAGCTACCTGCTGTCGCCGCCTCAGCGCTACACGTTTTTGCGTTGGGTGGGGGCGGGCGCGCTGGCCGTTTTTCCGTTTCAACAAGAAGCGCTGGAGGATTTCGTGGGTCTGATGCAGCGATACACTGCGGCGCCACGGACCGAGATGGACCTGGCGGATGCCTCACTGGTCTGGCTGGCTTCTGATACCGGGGTCACCACCATCATGACCACCGATGTGCGCGACTTTTCCCGCTACCGACTGCCTGACGGGCGAGGGTTTGACATCCTGTGACCACCTTGCCTATCGATCCTCAGGCCATGTTGCAAACGCTGGTGCAAGGCGCTCCCATGCACCAGCGCCGCGCCATGGCCAAGGCCATTACGCTGCTGGAATCGACCCGCGCCGACCACCGCGTGCAGGGTGATGAGCTTTTGACGGCCTTGTTGCCGCACACCGGCAAGTCGTTCCGCCTCGGCATCAGCGGCGTGCCGGGCGTGGGCAAGAGCACCTTCATCGAAGCCCTGGGGCTGTACCTGATTGGCCTTGGCCACCGCGTCGCGGTGCTGACCATCGACCCTTCCAGTACCGTGTCGGGCGGCTCCATCCTGGGCGACAAAACGCGCATGGAGCACCTGAGCGTGCACGAGAAGGCGTATATCCGCCCCAGCCCCTCCAGCGGTACGCTGGGCGGTGTGGCCGAGAAGACGCGCGAGGCCATGCTGGTGTGCGAAGCCGCCGGCTACGACGTGGTGATCGTGGAAACCGTGGGCGTGGGTCAGAGCGAGACGGCGGTGGCGAACATGACCGACATGTTCTGCCTGCTGCAGCTGCCCAACGCGGGTGATGATTTGCAGGCGATCAAGAAGGGTGTGATGGAGCTGGCCGACCTCGTGGTCATCAACAAGGCCGACATCGACCCCGACGCCGCCACCCGCGCCCGCGCGCAGATCATGTCCTCTTTGCGCCTGCTGGGCCTGCACGGCAACCCCGACCACATGCACCACGATCAGGCCATCTGGCATCCACAGGTGATCCAGATCAGCGCGCTGAACGGGCAGGGTGTGGACACGTTCTGGAGCG
>DAIOEI010000368.1:0-1642 GCA_036746335.1 Hydrogenophaga sp.
CGCAGCACCTTGCGCACCGCCGTCATGGTGCGCAAGGTGAGGGACTCGGTGCAGGCCTCGAACTGGGCCGGTGTAATGGGCTGGGACAGTTGGCGGCCAACGACCAGGGCCTCGAACCTCACGCTGCCGGTAGCGGGGTCCACGGCGGACAGGGCTTCCTTGCAGCGGCGCGCCTCGGCGTGCATCACGGCGCGGTCGGTGGCGTTGAGGCCCGACGCATCGACACCGGACTGGTCCAGCACCCAGGAGGCCAGGGCCTGGTCGTAGTCGTCACCGCCGAGGGCGGAATCGCCGCCGGTGGCCATGACCTCGAACACCCCACGCGAGAGGCGCAGAATCGAGATGTCGAAGGTGCCGCCGCCCAGGTCGTAGATGGCATAGATGCCTTCGGACCCGTTGTCCAGCCCATAGGCAATGGCCGCAGCGGTCGGCTCATTGATCAGGCGCAGCACATTGATGCCGGCGAGTTGCGCGGCGTCCTTGGTTGCCTGGCGCTGCGCGTCGTCAAAATACGCGGGCACGGTGATGACCGCGCCGTAGAGTTCGTCGTCAAAACTGTCTTCGGCCCTGAAGCGCAGCGTGGCCAGTATCTCGGCGCTCACCTCCATGGGGGTCTTGAGCCCCGCCACCGTGTCCACCACGGCCATGCCCTGGTCGTCGATCACGGCGTAGGCCAGTTGGTCCACGTCGGCCACCTGGGCCCGGGTGCGACCCATCAGACGTTTGACGGAGCTCACGGTGTTGGCCGGATCGCTGACCTGTGCGGCCAGCGCGTCGTACCCGATCTGGCGACCCGCGCCGCCTGAGGCGGGATCGAGGTAACGCACCACACTGGGCAGGATCACCCGCCCGTCGGCCGCGGGCAGGCACTCGGAGACGCCGTGGCGGACCGCAGCCACCAGCGAGTGGGTGGTGCCCAGATCAATGCCGACCGCCACCCGGCGCTGGTGCGGATCAAGGGACTGCCCGGGTTCGGATATCTGCAAAAGAGCCATGGAGCGTGATGGGTAGTAAGCGGCCGATGGAGGTGCCTTGCAGCGCAACGGTCCGGGACAAAAACATTCGCCTATTGTCCCAGTTGATCCAGCCGGTTTTCCACGTCACGGGCAAAGCGCTCGACAAACATAAGGGCTCTGACCTGCTGGGCCAGCACCACAAAGTCGCGCCGGGTGTCGGCGGTGTAAGCCAGCTCGGTCAACATGGTGCGCCGGGCACTGGCCACTTCGTCGGCCATGCGCTCCAGCGCTTCGCGGCTGTTCGCTTCTTCCAGGTCTTCGCGCCACTGCATTTGCTGCATCAGGAATGCGGGAGGCATGGCGGTGTTGTTCTCCGCCTGAATGGGCGCACCGTTGAGTTCGCACAGATAGGCAGCACGCTTGAGCGGGTCTTTGAGGCGCTGATAGGCCTCGTTGATGCGCACCGACCACTGCATGGCCTGGCGCTGCGCGGCAGCATCGGAACTGGCAAAACGGTCGGGGTGCGCTTCGCGTTGCAAGTCTTTCCAGCGCTGGTCCAGCGCCTCGCGGTCGAGGGAAAAGACAGGACTCAGCCCAAAAATCTCGAAGTCATTGGATTGCAGGTTCATCGCTGAGGAGTTTGGCAATCACGAACCAGAAGCCGTGACAGAGAAGCGGTGACTGGG
>DAIOEI010000368.1:1742-2918 GCA_036746335.1 Hydrogenophaga sp.
CTCTTGGGGTCCACCAGCACCTTCACGCCATTGTCCTCAAACACCACGTCTTCGGGAGCGATCTCGTCGGCGTATTCCAGCTTGTAGGCCAGCCCCGAGCAACCGGTGGTCTTGACACCCAGGCGCACGCCCACACCCTTGCCCCGCTTGGTGATGTAACGGGTGACGTGCCGCGCAGCGGCTTCAGAAATCGAGATGGCCATGTCATTCAATCCAAAACGCCTATACGAGCGAGGTCTTTTCCAGCACACGCCACAGAACCGGCTTCGCCAGGCTGCAGGCGTGGTCCCCCTTGGAGGAAGACGCGAAGCGGCGCAGGGGGTGTTCCTAGTTCAGATGCTTCTTGCGGTAATCGTCCACCGCCGCCTTGATGGCGTCTTCGGCCAAGATGGAGCAATGGATCTTCACCGGTGGCAAAGCCAGCTCTTCGGCGATTTCGCTGTTCTTGAGCGCTGCCGCCTGATCCAGCGTCTTGCCTTTGACCCATTCGGTCACCAGAGAGGACGAGGCAATCGCCGAGCCGCAGCCGTAGGTCTTGAAGCGTGCGTCTTCGATCACGCCGGTGCTCGGGTTGACCTTGATCTGCAGCTTCATCACGTCGCCGCAGGCGGGTGCTCCCACCATGCCGGTGCCAACAGAATCGTCGCCCTTGTCGAACGAGCCGACGTTGCGGGGGTTCTCGTAGTGATCCACCACTTTTTCAGAATAAGCCATATCAAACTCCTGTTCTCAACTTGGGACACGCCAACGGAGGTGTCTTCTCCAGAACGCCGTGGAACCGGCTCTGCCGGGCCGCCAGCGTTGCCCCCTCGGGGGTGAAGCGCAGCGGCGCAGGGTGTGCTTTCAATGTGCTGCCCACTGGATGGTGGACAAGTCAATGCCGTCTTTGAACATTTCCCACAGGGGGGACAACTCGCGCAGCTTGGCGACGTTCTCCCGGATGGTGCCGATCGCGTAATCAATCTCTTCTTCGGTCGTCCAGCGCCCGATCGTCATGCGCAGGCTGCTGTGCGCCAGTTCGTCGCTGCGGCCCAGGGCACGCAACACGTAGCTGGGCTCCAGACTGGCCGACGTGCAGGCAGAACCTGACGAGACCGCCAGACCCTTGATACCCATGATCAGCGACTCGCCTTCGACGTAGTTGAAGCTCATGTTCAGGTTGTGCGGCACGCGCTG
>DAIOEI010000369.1:0-2916 GCA_036746335.1 Hydrogenophaga sp.
GCCAACATGAACTACTCGATCTCCAACAACGCGGAGTTCGGCGAGTACGTGACCGGCCCTGAGGTCATCAACGAAGAGTCGCGCAAGGCCATGCGCAACGCCTTGAAGCGCATCCAGAACGGTGACTACGCCAAGATGTTCATCCAGGAAGGCCGCCTGAACTACCCGAGCATGACCGCCCGCCGCCGCAACACCGCCGATCACCAGATCGAGGTGGTGGGTGCCCAACTGCGCGCCATGATGCCCTGGATCGCCAAGAACAAGCTGGTGGATCAGACACGCAACTGAGAGTGGAGTCCGGGCTGTGTGTCCGGTCTGCCCATCCCAACCCCGCCTCGGCGGGGTTTTTTGTTCCCGCACGGATAATCACGGCATGACACAGCCCGCTGCTTTCTGGCGATTGAGCGTCGCCCCCATGATGGGCTGGACCGATCGCCATTGCCGCTTTTTCCACCGGCTGCTGACCCGCCACACCTTGCTCTACACCGAGATGGTGACCACCGGCGCGCTGATCCACGGCAACGCGGCCCAACACCTGCACTTCAACGCCGAAGAGCACCCGGTGGCTTTGCAGTTGGGCGGCAGCGAGCCGGCGGATCTGGCGGTGTGCGCCAAGCTGGGGCAGGCAAGGGGTTACGACGAGATCAACCTCAACTGCGGCTGCCCGAGCGAGCGGGTGTTGCGCGGCGCGTTCGGTGCCTGCCTGATGGGCGAGGCCGGGCTGGTGCGCGACGGCGTCAAGGCCATGGTGGACGCGGTGGACATACCGGTCACGGTCAAACACCGCATCGGCATCGACAAGGTGGAGAGTTACGACTTCGTGCGCGATTTTGTCGGCACGGTGGCCGAAGGCGGCTGCCAGACCTTTCTGGTGCACGCCCGCAACGCCTGGCTCAAAGGCCTGTCACCCAAAGAGAACCGCGAAATCCCGCCATTGCGCTACGAGCTGGCTTACCGGCTCAAGCGCGACTTTCCGGATCTGGTGATCGCCGTCAACGGCGGCATCACCACCAACGAGCAGATCGCCACCCATCTGGCCTCGGTGGACGGGGTCATGATCGGCCGCGAGGCCTATCACAACCCCTGGCTGATGGTGGCGTGGGATGCGCGCTTTTATGGCGATACCACCCGGCCCGAGCCGAGCCGCGATGCGGTGGAGCTGGCCATGGTGGACTACATGGAGCGTGCTCACGGCGAGGATGGCGTGAACTGGTATTCGATTGCGTCGCACATGCTGGGCCTGCGCCACGGCCAGCCGGGCGCTCGCAAGTGGCGGCAGGTCTGGAGCGATCACCGGCTCAAGCCGGTGCCTCCACGCGAGGTCTGGGCTTTGGCCCAAGCGGCGCTGCAGGGTGCACAACAAGCACGGGGTGACGCGCATGGCGAAGACCATGGAGCGGAACCTCCGGGCGCAGGGGCTGAGCGCGGCATGGCGCAGGCGTCTTCGGCGTTGGCTCCTCTGATCAAGCTCGAGGCCTCTGGGAACATCGCATGAACACCCGCGCCGAGAGGTCCGCGCCATCCCCATGTTTGCCGCCCGCGCTGGAGGCGCCGAGCCAGGTCTTGTCCACGGCGGTCGGGCGGGTTGCGGTCTACCAGGCCGGTCCTGAAACGGGTGCCGACCACCATCCGCCCTTGTTGCTGGTGCACAGCGTGAATGCGGCGGGTTCGGCGGCGGAAGTGGCACCTGTGTTTGAACATTACCGCCAGCGGCGCCACGTTTTTGCGCTCGACCTGCCCGGCTTTGGCGCCTCGGAGCGCAGCGACCGCGTTTATACGCCGCGCCTGATGACCGACGCGGTGCACGCGGTGGTGGCACACATGCGCCAGACGCTGGGTGTGCCGGCGGTGGATGCGCTGGGCGTGTCGCTCGGCAGCGAATTGGTGGCCCGTGCCCAGTTTGAAAAGCCCGCCAGCCTTCGCCGCGTGGCGCTGGTCAGCCCCACCGGCTTCAGTGGAACCCGGCGCCGCTACCGCGAGGCGGGCAGCAGCCTCTTTGTGCCCGGGCTGTACCGCGTGCTGGCCTGGCGGGGCTGGAACCCGGCGATTTTTCGTGCGCTGACGCGGCCGGGTGTGATCCGGTATTTTCTGCGGCGCACCTGGGGTTCACAGCACATCGACGAAGGCTTGTGGCGCTACGCGGTCGCGACCGCGCGCCAACCCGGTGCGCATTTTGCGCCGCTGTATTTTCTGTCGGCGGGTTTGTTCAGCGGCGACATCAACACGGTATACGAGGCGCTGGAGGCGCCGGTGTGGGTGAGCATGGCCACGCGCGGCGACTTTACCGATTACCAGGGCCGCCAAACGGTCGAGCACCGGTCCAACTGGCAGTTCCACACACTCGAAGGCGGGGCTCTGCCGTATTTCGAGAACTTGGACGCCTTCACCGAAGCCCTTGATCCGTTCTGGGACTGAGTCCGCGCGAAGGCCCGAACGGGTCTCAGATGCCGGGGCAAGCGGCTTGTTGGACAATGGCGTTTTAACTCGGAATCTCTCGATGAAAAGAAGCACCAACCAATTCCTGGCTGCCTTGACCTTGGGCAGCGCTGCCCTGAGCGCATCGGCCCAGAACGCCACCCTGGAGGCTGCGGCCAAAGAAGCTGGCGCTGTTGTCACCGCCACGGGCCTGGTGTACCGCTCGCTCAAAGACGGCAGTGGCGCCAGCCCTGGCGCGAGCGACACGGTGAAAGTGCACTACAAAGGCACTTTCCCGGATGGCAAGGAGTTTGACAGCTCCTATTCGCGAGGTACACCGATTGAATTTCCACTCAACCGCGTCATTCCCTGCTGGACCGAAGGCGTGCAGCGCATCAAGGTGGGTGGCAAAGCCAAGCTGACCTGCCCGAGCCAGATCGCTTACGGCGATCGCGGTGCGGGTGGTGTGATCCCGCCCAATGCGACCCTGGTGTTTGAGGT
>DAIOEI010000370.1:0-2909 GCA_036746335.1 Hydrogenophaga sp.
GCGCTGCCGCTGCCGCCAGCCTGAACTCACAGGCCGAGCGGCTGGTGCAATCGGTTGCCGCCTTCCGACTGCCCGCCCTGCACCACAGCTGATCCGGCTCAGGGGCTGGGCACACCGTTTAGGTCAAGGCCTTGTCCATCTTGCGCGCAAAGCGGAACAGGTCATGAAACTCCTCCGCAATCGCTTCCAGATCGGACGATGACACGGCCAGGGCATCGTGCGACTCAAAAGCCAGGGTGTCGCGGAACCAGGGCAGGCTGAACGAGATGAACATCACCGGGCGCAGGTAGTCGGCGGTGCAGGGCATGCCGCCGTGGTAGACGCGGTAGTCGAACATCAGCGCATCACCCTTTTGGGTATAGACCACCTGGGACGGACCTTCCCAGAGATCGTCCACGCCCGTGCGGTGGGTGCCCGTCCACAGCTGGGTGCCGCCCAGTTGCTCGTTGAGGTCCACCAGCGGAATCAGCACGGTGACCGCGTGCGCGGGCAAGCCTTCGTTGTGTTCGTCGCGGGTGAACAGCAGAGGGTGCTCGCGGTGCACATGCTGGCTGTTGGCGCCAGGGTAGGTCACCACCGCTCCGAAGGCATTGATGATCGGGCGCTCGCCCATGTGTTCGGTCAGCAGGTCGATCAGCACCGGCGGAGCAAACAGGGCCGGGTCGTTGAACGGTGCCTGGACCCGCACCGGGAAGGTGTAGCGGTTGTTGCCCACAAAGTTGGGCTTGCCCATTTCCCCGTTGCGCCACTCTTCAAACCGCGCCATGAATTCGGTGCACAGCTTGTCGATGTAGGCCCGCGGGAACAGGTCTTTGACGAGCACGGCGCCCTGCTCTTCGAAGATCTCCAGAGCCTTTTGCGCCACCTCGGGGTCGCGGCTGGAGACCGTGAACGCATCGAGTGTGGGGTCGGTGGGCGGACGCGGGGCACCAAAGTGCTCGTCGTACACCCGCATCGCCACCAGCAGGTCGGGTTTGGCGCGCAGGGCTTCTTCGAGCACCGCCCTGGCCTCGGGTTTGCGTTGCAGCCGCAGCAGCGCCAGTGCATACACATACAGGCGCTCGGGCTTACGGCCAAATTCCACCAGAGAGTCTTCCAGCAGGGCCAGGGCCTGATCGTTGTACCGGATGGCCAGAAACAGCTGCGCCATCGCGTAATCAAACGTGGTGTCCGAGCCGTCGGGGAAGTACAGCGCGTAAGCCTCCATGTACATCGCATACAGCTGAGCCCGATCCAGGCCTTCATCGGTGCGGTGAATCGCCTCCAGCAGGGGCATCAGGCAGGACTGCGCCACATCGGGGTCAAAGCGGGACAGGCGCAGCCAGGAGAACACCTGCCGGAACGAGGCTTCGGCCATGTGCTCCTTGAGCAAGTCGTTGAGTTCGTGCGCGTCATAAGGGCTGAACTCGGCCAGCTGGTGCCGGGCTGCTTCCCGGGTGGCGCGCAACGGGGCCTCGCCCTTTTGGCCCGTGCCCGCGCCTGGCAGCCAGAAAGCGCTGGCACAGAAGTCCGGATCGTGCTGGCGCTGGAACTGCACGCCGCCGCCATTGCGGCGAAACAGCTCGGCGATCACATGGAAGTTGGTGTAGTGCGCGAAGTAGCTGTCAAAGATGAAGGGCGGGTGGTTCGGAAAGTTCGACGGGTCGGTGTAGGCCAGATCGCCCGCCAACAGCAAGAGCGGCGTCGGACGCTCGGTGAACGCCTGCACGAGCTGAAATCCCAGGCGGGGGATAGGGATGGTGCAGTCTCGGCCATGCTTCGGGTATTCGTTGACGATGTCGTCAAGCAGCGCGACACCGGTTTTTGAACGGCCCATCGGGCGGGTTTCGTAGCGGACCTGCAGGTCCTCAAAACTCCGGGGGCGACCGGCAGCGGTTTCGGCATCGTCAGATTCCAGCGCCATGAAGACCCGGCAAAGCTGGTTTTGCTGGACGCAGTACAGGTCTGAAGGCAGGGTGTCAAAAACATAGTTGGCAATGATGATCAGCGGGCGGTTGGCAAAATCCGCCGGCACGAGGGTCTCGTCGCTGAGCTGAATCTGGGGCTGCTCGTCGATCTTGAGCAGCCCGAAGGCCATCAGACCCCTCTCGCTGAGGGTGTTCAGGCGGCCGTGTGCCTTCCAGGCCGCCAGGTTCGACGGGGCTGCGTCGGTCAGCAGGTAGGTGAACGCCGGTTCGCCGTCATCCTCGATCCGCCAGTGGTATTCCAGCAGCCGCTGCATGAACTGCCAGGCGAACCGGCCATTGCCCCCGCCCAGCTCGAGAATGATGGGCGTCTCGGCGCTGCTGCCCCGCACATCCCGCAGAAAAGCGGCCACGATGGCGGCGTAAGCGTCGGCAATGTAGGCGTTGGAAGTCGAGCCTTGGGGCACCTTTTCTTCGCTCCAGGCCTCAGGGCCTTGCTGCAGATAGAAGTCGTGCAACAGCTGCCACACCTTGGACTGTTCCACCGGCACCAGTTCGTCAATCACCATGATTTCACCTCACGCCAGGCCAAGCCAAGCCAGGCTGGCATTCAAGACACACACACCCTGAAACCGTCAAAAAAATCCCCTGGAGATGTAACACCTCCAGGGGATTCAGACCCCAAGACTCGCAACACAACGCCTTTACTTCGTTCAATCAACCCGCAAAGGTATGCTGTCAGAGTCGCTCTGACTCAATCCACCACTCGACTAGGAGGTGGTGGCGAGGGCGTCACGTCTGGCGAGAACACCGGCGGCGGCGGCGGTGTTCCGCAAGAGGTTTTCTTGGAGCTGCCCTTTTTGGAGCTGCCCTTTTTGGAGCCGCCTTTTTTGGAGCTGCCCTTTTTAGAACTGCCCTTTTTTTTGGAACTTTTCTTGGAGCCGCAGCCGCCTGCAACGTGCAGCAGCTCTCCACCGGTCAATTCACGCATCTGTATTCTCCTGA
>DAIOEI010000371.1:0-2905 GCA_036746335.1 Hydrogenophaga sp.
CGCTTCTCGCCTTCAAAGCTCTCGCGCTTGATCGCAGCAGCCAGCGTTTCCGCCGCACGCGCCGCCGGTACGCAGACCACGCCGTCGTCATCGGCCACGATCACGTCACCCGGCGTCACCAGCATGCCGGCGCAGACGATCGGAATGTTCACCGAGCCCAACGTCGCCTTGATCGTGCCCTTGCTGCTGATCGCCTTGGACCAGACCGGGAAGTTCATTTCCTTCAGCGTCTTCACATCGCGCACACCGGCGTCGATGATCAGGCCGCGGGCGCCGCGCGCCTGGAAAGAGGTCGCCAGCAGGTCGCCGAAGTAACCATCGGTGCACTCGGCGGTGACGGTCGCGACCACGATGTCACCCGGCTGGATCTGCTCGGCGGCCACATGCATCATCCAGTTGTCACCGGGCTGCAGCAGTACGGTGATGGCCGTGCCCGACACCTGAACGCCGGTCTGGATCGGTCGCATGTAGGGCTTCAAAAGGCCGACGCGGCCCATGGCCTCGTGCACCGTGGCCGAGCCCAGCGCGGCCAGGCCGTCGGCGGCTGCGCGGTCGGCGCGGTTGATGTTGCGGTAGACAACGCCCAGTTCGTACATATTGGTTTCTCCTTCATTGAGCGGCCTGCGGTGCGCGCGCGTTTTGCTTCGTGTCCCCCGCCCGCTTCGCGGGCTCCTCCTTGACCTACGCAAAACGCACACCCACCACAAGCCTTGGTGGTCTGCCTGGAAGTTATCTTCCCTGTACCTTGAGGCGGGCATCCAGGCGCGGGAACACGTGCCGCGCGTTGCCTTCGTACACCTTGTAGCGGTCATCACCGACAACGATGGTCGAGGCTTCGATGTAGCGCTTGGTGTCGTCGTAGTAGTGGCCGGTCTCGGGGTCGATGCCGCGCACCGCGCCGATCATTTCCGACGCGAACAAGATGTTCTCCACCGGAATCACCTTGGTGAGCAGGTCGATGCCAGGCTGGTGGTACACGCAGGTGTCAAAGAACACGTTGTTCAGCAGGTGGTCTTTCAGCAGGGGCTTCTTCATCTCCTGCGCCAGGCCACGGAAGCGACCCCAGTGGTAAGGCACTGCGCCGCCGCCGTGCGGGACGATGAACTTCAGGGTGGGGAAGTCCTTGAACAGGTCGCCCTGGATCAGCTGCATGAAGGCCGTGGTGTCGGCGTTCAGGTAGTGCGCGCCGGTGGTGTGGAAGCAGGCGTTGCAGCTGGTGCTGACGTGGACCATCGCGGGGATGTCGTACTCGACCATCTTCTCGTAGATGGGGTACCAGGACTTGTCGGTCAGCGGCGGGCTGGTCCAGTGGCCACCCGAGGGATCGGGGTTGAGGTTCAGGCCCACGTTGCCGTACTGCTCCACGCACTTGACCAGCTCGGGAATGCAGGTGGCGGGATCCACACCGGGGCTCTGCGGCAGCATGGCGGCGGGCACGAAGTGGTCGGGGAAGAGTTGCGAGACGCGGTAGCACAGCTCGTTGCAGATCGCGGCCCAGGTGGACGACACGTTGAAGTCGCCGATGTGGTGGGCCATGAAGCTGGCGCGCGGGCTGAAGATGGTGATGTCCGAGCCGCGCTCCTTCATCAGGCGCAGCTGGTTGGTCTCGATCGACTCGCGCAGCTCGTCGTCGCTCATCTTCAGGTCCGACACCTTGGGCATCACGGCTGGATCCTGGATGCCGGCGATCTGCGCGTTGCGCCAGTTCTCCAGCGCCTTGGGGGCCGTGGTGTAGTGGCCGTGGCAATCGATGATGAGGGGCTTATGCAGAGACATATGGTTTCTCCTGGGCAATCGATATTTTGAGCACGGTTCCTGTGCGTGAACACGGGTTCTCCCCGCTAGCAGATAGAGCGAAAATGCATATCCCGGTCAGAGTTATTCGGAAAGAACACTCATGGATCTCAAGCAACTGGAATACTTCGTTCGTGTGGCCGAGCTCGGCAGCTTCACCCGCGCCGCGCTGGCGCTGGACATCGCGCAACCGGCGTTGTCGCGCCAGGTCCGTTTGCTGGAAGTGGAGCTGCGCCAAAGCCTGCTGGTACGCAACGGACGCGGGGCCACGCCCACCGAGGCCGGCAAGCTGCTGCTGGAGCACGCACGAGGCATCCTGCACCAGGTCGAACGCACACGGGAAGAGCTGGGCCGGGTGCGTGGCGCCCTGGCGGGCCGGGTGGCCATTGGCCTGCCGCCCAGTTTTGCACGGGTACTCACGGTACCGCTGACTCGGGCATTCCGGGAGACCTTGCCCCAGGCGACTTTGTCCATTTGCGAAGGGCTTTCCACGCAGACTCAGGAGTGGCTTTTGACCGGCCGACTGGATATTGCGGTGCTCTACAACGCGCGAGCAGCCCCGCAAATCGACTTTCACCCGCTGCACGACGAAGCCTTGCTGCTGGTGCGCCCAAGACCGCCCGGTCATATGAAAGCGACGGCGCGGCTGGATACGCCTGTGGACTTGCGTGAAGTGGCCCAGATGCCCTTGGTCATTCCGAGCCGACCGAATGCCCTGCGCATGCTGGTTGAAACAGAAATGGCCAGCCTGGGTTGCAAGCCGCAGATCGCCCTGGAAATTGATGGCATCTCTGCCATCCTGGATCTGGTGGCCGACGGGGCCGGCGCAGCGCTGCTTCCCGGTCATGCGGTGGCCAGCTCGGTCCGGCCTTCGGCCTATCGCGTGCAAGCCACCTTTCCTCCTTTGATCGCGCGCCTGAGCATGGCCACCAGTGCCGCACGACCCAATAGCCTCACCCAGAGGGCCACGCTGGACCTGATCCATCGCGTGAATGCAACGGTTCACACCTGAAAATGCCAACCATTGATCGATCAAGGCTTGAATCGCAGTAACCTTTTGTAATAATGATGCATTAGGAACCTGATGCATCTATGGCCCATCTTCTGACAT
>DAIOEI010000372.1:0-2904 GCA_036746335.1 Hydrogenophaga sp.
GCACAGTCTTCTTCCCGTATGTTACCTGTGGTGCCTGTCGGTGCGACAACTAAACAGTGGGCAGAAATCGCTAGCGCTGTACACGTGCCACCTTAGCCAAATGGTGTGCTGAAAGTTACACAAATCGTCTTGAAACAAGCACTTGGCGTCAAAAGTTTACCCATACAGTCAGATTTTTTGATAACCTAAGAAGCTAGAACCTAAGTAACAAGTAACCGCCGGTGTAACGGCTGCTTACATTTTTACGCCTCAGCATGAACAAATCATACAAATCCATCTGGAACGAAACCCTGGGCACCTACGTGGCCGCTGCCGAAACCGCCAACGCCAGCGGGCGCAAGGTTTCCTCGGGGCGCAAAGCGCGCCGTTCCCCCGACAGGGCGTACTCCGGGCTGATGGCGCTGGAGCAGCGGATTGTTTTTGACGCGGCGTTGCCCGCGACCTTGGTGGAGGCGCAAAGCGACACCCTGGCCACCAGCAACGACGTGTTGTTCGAGCCCATCGAGGCGCTGCAGGCGCAGGAGCCGGCCGAGCCGCTGGCGCCACAGGCGCAGCCGGTCTCATCGGCGCTGGCCGTCGAGCCGGTCGCTCCGGCCGTCAGGGCCGTGGACGAAGAAGGCCTGGACCCGGTGTCTTCGACAGCCGATGGCAGCACCAGTTCAACGGCCTTGCCTGTGGTGCAGTCCGACACCTCCGTTGTGGTGGAGGCAGTCGAGGCAGACGCCGATGCGATGGGGAACGAGCAGGCCCTGGGCGAGCAGGTGCTCGCCGAGATGGCACAGGAGCCAGAGCGGGTTGAAATCATCTTTGTGGACGCGGTGGTGGCCGAGCTGGCCGATGAGCTAGACTGGCATTCGGGCGAGGTGTATGTGCTGGACGCCCAGCGCGACGGTGTGGAGCAAATGGCCGAGATCCTCGCGGGCCGCACCGGCATCGACGCCATCCACGTGATCAGCCACGGATCGGCCGGGCAGCTGGAGCTGGGGGCCACGGTGCTGAACACGCAGTCCATCCAGGGCGAACACGCCGATGAGATGGCCATCATTGCCGGGGCCCTGGCAGAAGACGCCGACTTTCTGATGTACGGTTGTGATGTGGCGGCCACCGAAGCCGGGCGCATCTTCCTCTCGGCCCTGGCCGAGGCCACAGGTGCCGATGTGGCCGCCTCCAACGACGACACCGGCTCTGCCGAGATGGGTGGCGACTGGGTGCTGGAGACCCGCGAAGGCAACATCGAAACCCTCACCCTCTCGCTCGCCGAGTGGGCGGGACTGTTGACCACCGAAGTCAATGTGGGCGTAGGTGCCGTGCTGGGGGTGGTGGGCGCCAGCATCTACAGCATCGACATCGCCACCGGCAAGGCGATCTTGCTGACCACAGCGCCGCCCACGGTGGGAGGGGTGACCACCAACTCCGACTTGAACTCGCTGTCGGTCAACCAGGCCGCTGGCCTGATCTATTACACCAGCAACACCCCTGTCGGCACCAACCGTGCCTTGTTTGCCTACGACTACCTCACGCAGGGCCTGACCGATGCACAGCGCCACATCCTGATCGACAGCGACCTGACCGACAACGGCCCTGGCCTGAGTGTGGTGGTGGGGGCGCAAGGTCTGGGGCTTGCGGGCGCGACGTTTGCCAATGGGTCCATTTATCTCGGCGTCGAGGACAATCAAGCCGGTGGCGGAGACACCCTTGCCGGAGACACGATCTACCGCATTTCCGTCTCTGCCGATGGGCGCACCATCACCGCGATTCAGGATCTGGTGCGGCTGGGTGCCCGTGACTGGGGCGACATTGGTTACGACGCGGCCACCAACACGCTGCAAAGCACCGATGGTGCGAACCTGCAGATGCTGCGTTACGACGCCACCACGGGTGCCCAGGTGGGCCCGGTCCTGAGCATTCCGGCGGGCAACTTCGCCTACCAGCTCAGCGAAGCCCAAAACGGCACGGTGTATCTGGTGGGCTCGACCATTCAGCAGTATGACCCTGCCACCGGGCAGCCCATTGGTCCTATCCGGACCCTGACCTCCAACGGCAGCACGCCCATCGGCGCGGTCAACGACGCTGCGGGCTGGACGCCACCAACGGCCACCATCGGTGACCAGGTGTTCGACGACAACAACCGCGATGGCGTCTTCAACGCGGGAGACACCGGCATCGAAGGGGTGGTCCTGGGGTTGTACGACGACATCAACAACAACGGTGTGGTGGACGCAGGCGACCGCCTGCTGGGCACCGACACCACCAATGCCGAGGGCATCTACGGCTTCACCGGGGTGTTGCCGGGCAACCACATCGTGAGGGTGGAGGCAGTCAACTTCCAGGCCGGCGGGGTGCTGGAGGGGGCGACCTTCACGACCACCGGCGGGGCGCTCAACGCCAACGCCGACGTGACCCAGATCGGCATCACCATCGACACGATCGATTTTGGTCTGGATCTGAACGACCCACCGGTGGCCACCGACAACAACTATTCGGTCACGGAAGACACGCCCAGAACGGGCAACGTGATCACCGACAACACCGGTGCTGGCTTGGACAGCGACGTGGACAACGAAGTGAGCGAGCTGGTGGTGGTCGGTTTTGCGGTGGATACCGACGGAAACGGCACACGCGAGAGCTTCAACCCGGGCCAGACGGCGGTGATCGAAGACATCGACGGAAACCCGATTGGGGAACTGACGATCGGCACAACCGGCAGCTTCACCTTCACGCCGGCGCTGAACTACAACGGCCCGGTGCCCACGGCGACCTACACGATCGCCGACCCGGACGGTGCAACGAGCACGGCCAACCTGAGCTTTGACGATGTCACGCCGGTCAACGACCCGCCGGTAGCCACTGACAACAACTATTCGGTCACGGAAGACACGCCCAGAACGGGCAACGTGATCACCG
>DAIOEI010000373.1:0-2896 GCA_036746335.1 Hydrogenophaga sp.
CCCAGCACGCTGATGCGCATCAACTTCGCGACCACGCAGGACGCGGTGTTCTGGAGGGTCTTCAGGCGTTTGCAGGCGGCTCGCTGAGCAGTGCGGCGAGTGCGGCGTCGATGTGTCGGGCTTCGGCCTCCATCAGGGGCAATGCCCGCTCGAACAGTGTCCAGTCGCGTGATCGGGCGGCCAGTTCCAGGCCTTTGGCCAATCGTGCGCCGCGGTCGGCCGTCATGCTGCCCAACGATCCCTTCAGGCCATGGGCATGGGTGGTGGCCATGTCGCGGTCTTGGTGTTGCAGTGCCATGCGCAGCGCCTTCAGCCGTTGGCCGAGGTCGCTGCGCATGGCCTGGCCCAGTTGCCGCAGGGTGTTTTCATCACCATCGAGCCGACGCCGCAGCTTGGCGATGTCGAGCGCGCTCGCTTCGGCGGGCATGGTGGGGGCGCTGGATCCGGCTGGGTTTTGCAGGTTGAGCCCGGGGTCGCGCCGGGCGACAGGACGCCCCGCACTGCGCAGGCGCGCATCGTCCATGACCTGAATCAAGGCCTGAGGACTGACCGGTTTGGAAATGTAGTCGTCCATCCCGGCCATCAGGCAGGCCTCGCGGTCACCGCTCATGGCGCTGGCGGTTACAGCCACAATGGGCGTATGGGGGCGTCCCAGCTCTATTTCGAGTTCGCGAATGCGGCGCGTGGCTTCAAGCCCGTTGCTGCCAGGCATTTGGACGTCCATCAGCACGAGGTCAATGCCTCCTGCCTGCCACTGTGCGACCGCTTGCAGGCCGTCTCTTGCGACGCGGACCTGACAGCCCAGTCGCTGCAGCAGTTGCTTCATGATCAGCTCGTTGACAGTGTGGTCTTCAGCGACCAGAACACACTGACCCGCAAAGCGCTGACCGGCCTGCGCCACCCCATGGAGCTCTGCGGGTGCACTCAGTGGTGCCGCTTCGGTGGCGGCGGGCTCACCCAAGGGCAGGTAGACGGTGAAAGTGCTGCCCTGGCCGAGTTCGCTGTGCAGTTCGATGCTGCCATCCATCAGGCGCACCAGGCGTGCGCAAATGGCCAGGCCGAGTCCACTGCCCCCGTAGCGGCGAGCGGTGGAAGCGTCGGCCTGGGTGAAGGCCTCAAAAATGCTGGCCTGGTGCTTGTGGGCGATACCGACCCCGCTGTCTTGCACGCGAACGCGCAGGCGCCGTTCGCCCGCCGCAGATGAGGAGCAATCGGCCACCACCTGAATGCGCCCGCCGCGGGGTGTGAACTTCAGGGCGTTGGACAGCAGGTTGCCCAGCACTTGCCGCAAGCGGCTGGGGTCACCCTGCATAGATGAGGGGAGACGATCGTCCATCTGCAGTGCCCAGCCCAGCCCTTTGGCGCGCGCCTGTTCAGCATAGACAGCGCAGGCTTCACTGAGTGTGTCGCGCAGCCCGAAACGCAAACTCTCGAGACTCAGTTTGCCCGCCTCGATGCGGGAGAGATCCAGTACATCATTGAGCAGGTTGAGCAGTGTGTGGGCCGACTGGTCCATCAGCTCCAGCCAGCTTTTTTGCTCGTCGTTGAGTGGCGACTCCATCAACAGGCGGGTCAGGCCCATCAAGGCGTTCAGGGGGGTACGCACTTCGTGGCTGATGTTGGCCAGGAATTCGCTTTTGGCCTTGCTGGCCTGCTCGGCCTGGGCGCGGGCCAGCTCACCGACTGCTTCCTGACGTTTGCGTTCCCCAATATCGGCCAAGGTCCCCATCAGGCGCAAGGTGCGCCCACTGGCATCGTGTTCGGCCACCATGCCGTGGGCCTCGATCCAGAGCCATCCTTCGGCACAGCGCACACGGTACTGGGCAACAGCGCGGTGCTTGTGACCCTTGAGCAAGGCTTGCGCCATACGTTGCGCCTGTGCCCGGTCCTCGGGGTGTACCCGATCCATCAGGGTCTGCGTGTCCCAATAACCTTCCATGGCGATGTCCCCGATCATCTCGCCCCAGCGCGCTGTAAGGTAGATCTGTGGGGATGGCAGTTGCCAGTCCCACAAGGCCAGGCCGGCCGCTTCTACCGCCAGTTGCAGGCGGTCGCTGGTTTCATCCAGGGCCTCTTCGGCGAGCAGGCGGCTGTTGGATTCCCGGTGGACGGAGTTGCGCAAGCGGTCCAGTTCGTGGTTCTGCCGCTCCAGCTCTGCCATCAGTCGCTGCACACGGCTGCGCTCCTGCTGGACGTCTTGCAGGGCTCTCTGCAGGTCCAGAGCCAGCCGTTCGGGGGATTGGGGAGGTATGGGCATGGTGAGGGTTTGAAGGGCGGTGGTGGACTCAACGACCGCCCAGGCTGTCCCAGCGCTCCATCGCGTGAAGCCATTCCAGTTCTATTTCGGCATGGCGGCTGCTCAGTTGAGTGGCCCGGGCAGCATCGGTTGTGAACAACTGCCCACCATGGAGCGCGGCATCGATTTCGGCCTGTTCGGCTTCCAGGGCCTGGATGCGTGCGGGAAGGCTGTCGAACTCACGCTGCTCCTTGTAGCTCAGCTTGCGTTTGGCGCCCACGTTGGCGGCGACTGTTGCAGCTGCTGCAGCCGGAGCCGCTGCCGGCGCCGCAGCGGGCGCGGGCGCCAGTGCGCGGGCCCGCTGCAACTCGACCGCTCGCGCCGATTGGGTGAGCCAGTCCTGCACGTCGCCCACGTACTCCTTCCAGCGACCGTCTCCTTCGCTCACCAGGGTGCTGGTGACCACGTTGTCCAGAAAGCGCCGGTCGTGACTGACCAGGAACACCGTGCCCTCGTATTGCTGCAGCAGGTCTTCCAGCAACTCCAGGGTATCGATGTCCAGGTCGTTGGTGGGTTCGTCAAGCACCAGCACATTGGCCGGCCGGGCGAACAGCCTCGCCAGCAGCAGCCGGTTGCGCTCACCGCCCGAGAGCGTGCGCA
>DAIOEI010000374.1:0-2894 GCA_036746335.1 Hydrogenophaga sp.
GCGCTGGAGTGGAGCGGCACCAGCCTGTCTACCGTGTTCGCGCAGCGGCGCAACCTGCTGAACCCGCGCTTTTGGCGCATGTTGTCTGACATCCTGCGCTTCAACCGCATCACCACCGCCCTGGCCGAGCGTGGCGAAGACCTACAGGAGAACACCGCGCTGATGCAACCACTGGGCGATTTCCTGAACGAGCAGGGTTTTTCCGACGAATTCCGCGACTGGTATTTCCTCCCCATGATGGGTTGTATCTGGAGTTGCCCCACCGACCAGATGCTGGCCTTTCCGGTCGCCACCATGGTGCGCTTTTGCCACAACCACGGGCTGATCCAGGTGACCAACCGGCCGCAGTGGTACACGGTGGCCGGTGGCGCGCGCCAGTATGTGCACAAGATCCTGGCCCACATACCCGACCAGCGCCTGAATACGCCGGTGCACAGCGTGCGACGCCACGGCGATGGCGTGCACATCACCACCGCCCTGGGCACCGAGCACTTTGATGCCGTGGTCATGGCCTGCCACAGCGACCAGTCACTGGCCTTGCTGGGTGAAGACGCCAGCGCCGCAGAGCGTCGCGTACTGGGCGCCATCCGCTACCAGCCCAACCGCGCCGTGCTGCACACCGATGTGTCGGTGCTGCCCCAGAACCGCAGTGCCTGGGCCGCCTGGAATTACGAGCGCGCCACCAGCGCCGACCGCGAATCGGCCCAGGTCTGTCTCCACTATTTGCTCAACCGCCTGCAGCCGCTGCCGGTGGAGCAACCGGTGGTGGTTTCTCTCAACCCGCAGCGCGAGATCGCGGCCCGGCACGTGGTGGGCGAGTACGAATACGCCCATCCGGTGTTTGACCTGCCCGCCATCGAGGCGCAGGCGGCCGTGCCGGACCTGCAGGGCCAGCGGCGCACCTTTTATGCCGGCGCCTGGATGGGTTACGGATTCCACGAAGACGGACTCAAGGCAGGTCTGCAGGCAGCGCGGCTGCTGAAGGTGGCGCTCGGTGCAGCGCCATCGCATCCCTCCTTGAGCGAGGCCGTGGCATGAACAAGCCAGGTGCACAGCCGCTGATCGGGTTTGGCCAGGTGCGCCACACCCGTCAACGCCCAAAGCGCCACGCCTTTGCCTACCCCACCTATTTCCTGATGCTGCCCATGCGCAGCATGCGCGCGAACGGCAATGGTTCGCTCACGCGCAACCGGCGCGGTGCGCTGAGCTTTCACGACGCAGACCACGGCGATGGCCGCGCAGACGCACTGGACTGGCTGGACGAAGTGTTGCGCCAGCACGGCGTGCACGACGCCCATGGGGAGGTTTGGTTGCACACATACCCGCGCGTTTTGGGCTATACCTTCAAGCCGGTGAGTTTCTGGTATTGCCACCGGCCCGATGGCAGCCTGCGCGCCGTGCTGGCCGAAGTGAACAACACATTTGGCGAACGCCACTGCTACCTGCTCGATCAGCCGCAGTATGGTCAGCCGTGCACCGCCTCCAAGCAGATGCACGTCTCGCCTTTCTGCCCGGTGCGGGGGCACTACCGTTTTGTTTTCATGCGCACAGGCGGTCCCGGGCAGGAGCGCACCGTGGCGCGGGTGGATTATTTCGACCAGGCCAACGAGCCGGTACTGATCAACACCAGCGTCAGCGGGGCACTGGAGCCACTGGATGCGCGCAGCCAGCGCCGCGCCCTCTGGATCTACCCGGCCATGACGCTGGGTGTGATGGCAAGGATCCACTGGCACGCTTTTCGCCTGTGGCTCAAGCGCACGCCTTTCTTTCGCCAACCTTCCCCGCCGCGCGATTTTGTCAGCGCGGGGGAAGCCGCGTCCACGCACTCCGCTTGAGCTCCTTTCTCGCAACACCGACCGCAAACCCTCTCCGACCGATGGCCATGAACAGCACCACCGCTCCCCACCACCCCGCCGGATTCGACCTGCCCAGCAACGCGCCAGCCGCCGCGCGCAGTACGCTGCAACTGCTGCAGCGCCTGCGCCACGGCACACTGACGCTGCAACTGCCCGATGGCTCGGTGCAGCGGTTTGGTGCCACCGACGCAGCCCCTGCCGACGGTGGCCGCAGCACAGGTACGCATATGCGGCTGGACAACTGGGCCGTCTGCTCGGCGGTGCTCAAGTCCGGCGACATTGGTCTGGCCGAGAGCTATATCCAGGGCGACTGGCATACCCCCCATCTCACCGACCTGCTGCGGCTGTTTCTGCGCAACCGGCAGGATATCGAGGCCATGGTCTACGGCTCCTGGTTCGGCCGCCTGGCCTACCGCCTGCGCCATTTGCTCAACCGCAACAGCAAAGCCAACAGCCGCAAAAACATCCATGCCCACTACGACCTGGGCAACGGCTTCTATGGCCTGTGGCTGGACGAGACCATGAACTACTCCTCGGCCCTGTTCGAGTACCCGGAGCAAGACATGGTCAGCGCCCAGCATGCCAAGGTGCGCCGGGCGCTGCAGATGGCCGGGGTCCAGCCGGGTCACCGGGTGCTGGAGATCGGTTGCGGCTGGGGCGCGCTGGCCGAGAAGGCTGCGGTCGAGTTCGGCGCCTCGGTCACCGGCGTCACCCTGTCGACCGAACAGCTGGACTTTGCCCGGGAACGCATGCAGCGCCTGGGCGTGCCCTTGAAAACCACACCACAACCTGACGGCAACGCTTCGGCGTTTGCCCCATTGGGCGTGGCCAGCGACTTGCGTTTGCAGGATTACCGCGACATCCAGGATGGCCCCTACGACGCCATCTGCTCCATCGAAATGGTGGAAGCGGTCGGCCGTGAATACTGGCCTACCTACTTCCAGGCCGTGGCGCGGCTGCTCAAGGCCGGCGGCAAAGCCTGCATCCAGAGCATCGTGATCGACGATGCGTATTTCGAGCGCTACCTCAAGGGCACGG
>DAIOEI010000375.1:0-2882 GCA_036746335.1 Hydrogenophaga sp.
AGATCGAGGTACGGCGCCACGCGCTTCTTCACCTCCAGCATGGCGCGCACCGGCAACAGGCTGGGGTCGCTGGTGTCCACATGGCTGCGAATGGCCAGCAGGCCCTTGCCCACCGCCCAGTCGCAGTAGGTCAGTGCGCGCTCCACCAGCGCCTCCTCGGTCAGCAGGGGCTTGAGCTCGCCCCAGAGTGCAATGCCTTCGAGCAGGGTGCCGCTCTGGTTGATGCGCGGGCGGCCATAGCTGAGCGTCGCGTCCAGGTGAAAGTGCGGGTCGCAGAAGGGCGGGCTGAGCAGTTGGCCCGCCGCATCCACGGTGGCTTGCGCGGGCGCCCGCAGGCCCTCGGTCACCTCAACGATACGTCCTCGGTTCACCGCGACGGACATGCCAACGCGGCCATCGGGCAAGGCGGCGTTGACGATCAGCAAGTCGAGCATGGCAAGGCTCCAGGACAATGGCAGTGCCCAAAGCATACGGCGTAACCACGCGGCGTTTCCGTACAATGCCGCGCCTTTGCCACCGACCTTTTCGTGTTGCCACACACACCCGCACCATGCACTACGCTGTCTCCCACCACAAACTCAAACTCATCCTCACGGGCGCCGGCCTGAAAACAGGTGACGCCGCTGGCATCGACCAACTCTTTGGCGGCAAAGACGGCTACTACTGGTTCGGCACCCTGCGCGACATGTGTCCCGAGGGCAAGACCCTGAGCTGGGACAACCAGTACGCCCTGGTCGCAGCCATCCAGGCGCACGAAGACGCCAGCGCAGCCGAGGACGAGATGCCGCCAGAAAAACCCACGCCGGCCCACATCGCCGCGATCTGCAAGTTGTTGGCCATCTGACCATGAACACGCCGGCCACCCCGCTCAAGGTCGCCGTGCTCGGCGCCGGTGCCGTAGGCTGCTACTACGGCGGCATGCTGGCCCGTGCGGGTCACCAGGTCACCCTGATTGGCCGAGCGCAACATGTGCAGGTGTTTTCAGCACAGGGCCTGCGCATGCAGACCCTGACGTTTGATGACACCGTGAAAGTCCAGGCCAGCACCGATGCCTCGGCCGTGGCCGGGGCCGACCTGGTGCTGTTCGCGGTCAAGTCGCGCGACACCGAAGCCGCCGGCGTGCAGATGCGCGAACACCTGCAAACCGGTGCGCTGGTGCTGTGCCTTCAAAACGGCGTGGACAACGCCGAGCGCCTGCGGGCCGTGCTGCCCGGTGTCAGCGTGTCGGCCGCCGTGGTCTATGTGGCCACCGAGATGGCGGGCCCCGGCCACTTGCGCCATCACGGGCGCGGTGAACTGGTGATCGAACCGACCACTGCCAGCGAACGCGTGGCGCAGGCCCTGACCGCGGCCAGCGTGCCCACCGAGATCAGTGACAACGTGCGCGGCGCGCTGTGGGCCAAGCTCATCCTCAACTGCGCCTACAACGCGCTCTCGGCGGTGGGGCGCATCGCCTACGGCGAACTGGTGCAGCAACCGGGCGTGACCGAGGTGATGCGCGACGTGGTGGCCGAGTGCCATGCGGTGGCTGCCGCCGACGGCGTGACCATCCCTGGCGATGTGGACGCCGCCGTGCGCCGCATCGCCGAGACCATGCCCACCCAGCGCTCGTCCACCGCGCAGGACCTGATGCGTGGCAAACCCAGCGAGATCGACCACCTCAACGGCTATGTGGTGCAACGCGGCGAGGCGCTGGGTGTGCCCACACCGGCCAACCGCGTGCTGTGGGCGGTGACCAGGCTGGTGGAACGCCAGAGCACGAACTGAGCGGACTCACGTCCCCCGCTGCGCGACTTGCGTGTACAGCGGGATGCCCAGCATCAGGTTGAGCGGAAAAGTCAGCGTCATCAGCAGTACTGCATCGCCCGGAGGCAGGCCAGCAGCACCGGCGAGCGCCCAGGTTTCGGAAACACCTGTTGCGCAGCGCCCGTCAGTGGGTGCCGGGCTGACGCGCCAGCCGGGTTGTGCAAAGCCTCCTCCTCGCCCACCCACCCCGGCACAGTGAATTGCAGGGGTTTGCAAGCAGGCGCAGGGTTTCTGCGGCTACACTGCGCTTGCTCCGGGGTGCACGTGTGGCGTGCTGAGATGGCGGACCTGACCGCCGGAACCGCGAACTTGATCTGGTTAATACCAGCGTAAGAAGAGCTGCAGCGCCGAGGCGCGCAGGTTCGTCCGTTCAGGTCGTTCCTGCGTGAGCTACACGGCGTCGAGGCGGGGCATTCATCCAACCCAAGTGGAGACTGCCTCATGAACGCCCCCGACAAGCTGCAGCAACTCTTGTCCCTGACAAGAGAACCCTTCCCCCAATCCAAAAAGGTCTACGTGCCCGGCGCCCAGCCCGGCGTGCAGGTGCCCATGCGCGAGATCGCGTTGACCAACGGCGAGACCGTGACGGTCTACGACACCTCGGGCCCTTACACCGACCCGGCAGCGGCCATCAACATCCGCCAGGGCCTGGCGCCGGTGCGCAGTGCCTGGGTGGCCGCGCGCGGTGACACCGAGACTTACGAAGGCCGCAGCCGCGTGGCGCTGGACGACGGCGGCAAACACGGGGACACCACCGATGCGCGCATCGAAGCCCTGCGCGCCGAAGCCGCCGGGCTGCAGCGCCAGCCGCTGCGCGCCAAGACCGGCCAAAACGTCACGCAGATGCACTACGCGCGCAAAGGGATCGTGACGCCCGAGATGGAGTACATCGCCATCCGCGAGAACGGCAAGCGCGAATGGATGAAGGAGTACCTGGGCAGCGCCGAGCGCGAAGCGCGCCTTAAAGGCAACGCCATGGGCGCGCGCATCCCGGACGTGATCACACCCGAGTTCGTGCGCGACGAGGTCGCGCGCGGCCGCGCGGTGATCCCGGCCAACATCAACCACCCCGAGGT
>DAIOEI010000376.1:0-2873 GCA_036746335.1 Hydrogenophaga sp.
GCCTCAACCGGCTTGCGAGCGCCCAGCTTTTCTTTGATGCGGGCCGACTTGCCGCTGCGATCACGCAGGTAGTACAGCTTGGCACGGCGCACGTCACCACGGCGCTTGACCTCAATGCCAGCAATCAGCGGGCTGTACAGCGGGAAGGTACGCTCCACGCCCTCGCCGTTGGAAATCTTGCGAACGATGAAGCTGGAGTTCAGCCCACGGTTGCGGCGGGCGATCACCACGCCTTCGTAAGCCTGCACACGCTTGCGGGTGCCTTCGATCACGTTCACGCTGACGATCACGGTGTCGCCAGGAGCGAACGCGGGGATGGTCTTGCCAAGGCGAGCAATTTCTTCTTGCTCAAGGGTCTGGATGAGGTTCATGGTTTCCTTGATACCGATCATGGGCGCGCTGCCCCGACATGGGGTTGATAAGGCTGCGATGTCCGGACCTTCGCATGGTGTGTTCCACACGCTTGGTCTCTGCTCGAAGCGGCCGGCCAGAGGATCGAAAAGCCTACCATTATAGCGTTTTCCGGCTCTGCAGGAAACGTTCGTCCTTCGCAGCCAGACGCCCCTGCTCCCGCGCGCGCTCCAGCACATCGGGTCGCTGGTCCTGGGTGAGCGCCAGACTCTGCTCCCGGCGGTACCGGGCAATGCGTTCATGGTGCCCGCCCAGCAAAACCTCCGGTACCGGGGCCGGTCCACACGGACCCTGCCAGACTTCGGGCCGGGTGTGGTGTGGGCAGTCCAGCAAACCATCGAGCGCGGGGTTGAAACTGTCCTGTTGATGACTTCCCTCGTCGCCCAGCACCCCAGGCATGAGGCGGGCCGTCGCATCCAGCAAGGCCATGGCGGCAATCTCGCCACCCGACAGCACAAAGTCGCCCAGGCTGATCTGGCGGTCCACACACGCGTCGATGAAGCGCTGGTCAATGCCTTCATAGCGACCGCAGACCAACACAGCCCCTGGGCCCTGCGCAAAGGCGGTGGCCATGGCATGGTCCAGCCGCTGGCCGACGGGCGAAAACAGCACCACCGGTGCGCGGGCTTCGTCGGTCTCTGCCCGGTCCTGGCGAATGGCCTGAAGGCAGCGCCACAGAGGCTCGGCCATCATCACCATGCCGGGACCACCACCAAAGGGCCGGTCGTCTACACGGCGGTAGTTGCCGTCGGCAAAGTCACGCGGATTCCACAGCCGAACATCCACCTGCCTGCTTTCAAACGCACGGCGGTTGATGCCGCTCGTAAAAAATGGAGCAAAGAGTTCGGGAAACAGGGTGATGACGTCAAAGCGCATGGCGCGCCTCCGTCAGTAATCCAGCTGCCAGTCGGCCGTGATGCGCTTGTCGGCGAGGTTCACGTCGTCGATGTAGGCCGCCACAAAAGGCACCATGCGCTCTGCCGTTTTTTCGACCCCATCCACCGTTTCGGTGTACTCCATGACCAGCACCGATGTCGGACCGGTGGCAAGCAGTTCACGGACCACCCCGAGGTGGACACCATCGCGGTTCACAACGGCCAGACCGATCAGGTCCACCCAGTAATACTCGCCGTCCGCGGCTGTCGGGAAAGCACTGCGCGCGACGTGAATGCGAGTGCCCTTGAGCACCTCGGCACCGCTGCGGTCGTCGATGCCCTCCAGGCGGGCGACGATGCCGTCGGCATGCACCTTGATGTCGGCCACACGAACCCGCACCGGGCCAGTGAAAGCCGAGAAGCCCCTACCGAAGCGGGCTTCGGGGGGCAGCAAGAACCATTCGGGAGATTCGAACAGCGCCCGGGTATCGGCGCTGTGCGGCTGAAGATGCACCCAGCCTTTGACACCCCAGGGGCCCAGAAAACGGCCCAGTTCGACCGCGTCCGCCGGCAAGGGCGACGGGTCGAATGGGCCGCTGGGTGCGATCACCGGGGACGCAGCAAGATCAGGCTGCTGCTGTCTTGGCCGCAGCTTGTTTGACCAGGCGGGCCACGGTGTCCGATGGCTCGGCGCCCACACCGGTCCAGTAGGTCAGGCGGTCCAGGGCAATGCGCAGGGGCTCTTCACCACCCTTGGCCAGCGGGTTGTAGAAACCGATGCGCTCGATGAAGCGGCCATCGCGGCGGTTGCGCTTGTCGGCAACCACGATGTTGTAGAAAGGACGGGCTTTTGCGCCGCCGCGGGAGAGTCGAATGACGACCATGATTTATCCTTCGGGTGGAGAAGCGGCGACTTTGCCGCTTCAGTGGGTTTTTTGGCTGAACAACCCGGGCTCATTGCAGTGCTTGAGACACACGACTGACCACCCGGCCAGCGAAACCCTGCAAAGCCGACGATTATAGCCAGCCGCTGGCGTTGGGCGCTGATGTTCTGATCAACAGGATTCTGGCGCCTCCCATCTTTCCCTTTTGCGTCCCTGCTTCCCCAACCACCATGCCCCTGATCAGACCCAGCCAAGAAGAAGACTTGGAAGCCATCACCCACATATACGGTCACCACGTCCTGCACGGTACCGGCACCTTTGAGACCACGCCCCCGTCGCAAGCCGAGATGGGCCAACGGCGGGCCGACGTGCTGGCCAAGGGCTTGCCCTGGCTGGTGCTGGAGGATGGCGGGAAAGTGCTCGGTTTTGCCTACGGCAACTGGTTCAAGCCCCGTCCGGCCTACCGCTTTTCGGTGGAAGACTCGATTTACATGGCACCAGAGGCCACTGGAAAAGGCTTTGGTCGCGCCTTGCTGGCTGAACTGCTCGCCCAGCTGGAGCGTGCGGGTGTACGCAAGGTCATGGCGGTGGTGGGCGACTCGGCCAACGCAGGCTCCATCGGCTTGCACAAAGCCCTGGGCTTTGAAGTTGCCGGTGTCATCGGCGCCTGCGGCTGGAAGTTTGACCGCTGGCTGGACATCGT
>DAIOEI010000377.1:0-2854 GCA_036746335.1 Hydrogenophaga sp.
CGTCACAGCGGTGGTCTCCTGGCAAATCGGGCCGAACAGCGGTTCAGCGGGTGGGGCCACAGCATAGCCCGGGCACCTGCGGAGGGATCGTCGCTTTTGTGTCGCTTTTGCAGATGCTCACCGTACACTGCTGCCGTCATAGCTCTGCACACGCCCGCATGCCCGCCCTTCTCCGAATTTGCCTGTGGTGTCTACTGTGCCTGCCGGTGCATGCCGAGGTCCATGAACAACTGCGCTTCAAATACTACGACGTGGCGCTTGGACCCGACCAGACGCTGCTGCAAGCCATCGACCGCGCCACCCCGATCCGGCGTAACTGGCGCCCGTTTCACGGCTATGCGTCCTGGGAACTGCGATGGCGCTTCTCGTGGCATCCCACGCCAGAGGGACGCTGCCGCATCGGGGAGGTCAATACCTCGCTGAAAGCAGAAATCACGCTACCCAGCCTGCGTGGTGCATCGGCCGATGCGCTACAAGTCTTTGAACCCTACATCAACGCCCTGCGGGAGCACGAACTGGGTCATTTCCGTATCGCCCAGGCCGCCGCCGCGCGGTTGGACCAAGGCATCCGCGCCCTGCCGGTCACGACCTCATGCGAAGAGCTGGAGCAAACGGCCAACGCGCTGGGACAACGCCTGAGCGATCAGGCGCGCCAGCAAGAGGTGGACTACGACCGCCAGACGGGGTTCGGCCGCACACAGGGGGCCTGGTTGCCGCGCTGAGCTGCTTGTGGCGCAGGCTCAGGCGCCGTCAAAAGCCTGCCGCAGGGCCCGCGCGGCATCATTGTGCGCGGTCAGCGCAGGCGCCAGGGCGCGACCGAACTGGATGAAGCCGTGCACCATACCGGCGTAGATCTCCAGGCCCACCGCCACCCCCGCCATGCGCAGCCGGTCGGCGTACATCACGCCCTCGTCGGTCAGTGGGTCGCATTCGGCCAGGCCGATCCAGGCCGGTGCCACGCCGTCCAGGTCGCGCACCGAACCGCTGTCGTCCACGCCGTCCAACGGCGCAAACCGCCAGTCGTTGCGGTCTTCTGGGCCGCGCAGGTAGTGGCCAAAGAAATAGTCGATGTGGGCCTGCTCCAGCAGGAAGCCGTGGGCAAAGGTCTGGTGGCTGAGCGTGTTCTGGTGCCCGGCGCAGCCTGGGTAGAACAGCAACTGCAGCGCCAGCGGCCAACCCGCGTCGCGCGCGGTGATCGCTGTGACGGCCGCCAGCGTGCCGCCCGCGCTGTCGCCACCGAGGGCGATGCGTGCGTCCAGACCGAGGTCCGCCGCATGCTTACGCAGCCAGGCCAGGCTGTCCCAGGCGTCGTACACGGCAGTGGGGAATTTCCAGTCGGGCGCGAGCCGGTAGTCCACCGACACCACCGCGCATTGCGCCAGGTGCGCCAGATGACGGCACAAGGGTTCGTGGGTGGCGATGCTGCCGACGGTGAAGCCACCCCCGTGGAAGTACAGCAGCACGGGCAGCGGCCGATCAGCCGCCGGGGCGACCAGCCGGGCCTGGAGCCGATGCCCGTCGCGGGCAGCAAAGCCCAGGTCTTCCACGCGCGCCAGCTTGTGCGGCGGGATGTCCAGCACACCGGCTCCGGCCTCGTAGGCGGCGCGCGCCTGCGCGGGCGAGAGCGCGTACATCGGCACATGCCCCGCGCGGGCGATGCGGTCCAGCAGGCCGCGCATGGCGGGGGTCAACAGGGATCGGGGGTTGGCGTGGTGCGACGACATGGCCCGGCATTGTGGCTGTCTTTTGTGTGACGGACAGACCGTTGCGTGACCCACCACAGCGGTCCCAAGCCCGTATATTGCAGGCCATGGCCCAGATTCTGTACATCACCAACATCCTGATCGAATTCGGCGCGCTGGCGCAGTTGCGCAGCGAGTGCGAGCGGATCGGCATCACCCGGCCTTTGGTCGTGACGGATGCGGGCGTCAAAGCCGCTGGCCTGCTGGACAAGGCACTGGCCGCCCTGCCCGGCTGGCCGGTCGCCGTGTTCGACCAGACCCCGTCCAACCCCACCGAGGCCGCGGTGCGCGCAGCGGTGGCGCTGTACCAGGCGCACGGCTGTGATGGCCTGATCGCCCTGGGCGGCGGCAGCGCCATCGACTGCGCCAAAGGCGCGGCCATCGCGGCGGTGCACGCAGGGCCACTCAAAACCTACGCCACCATCGAAGGCGGCTCGCCGCGCATCACCGACCGCGTGCCGCCGCTGATTGCCGTGCCCACCACCGCTGGCACCGGCAGCGAGGTGGCGCGTGGCGCCATCGTGATCGTGGACGACGGGCGCAAGCTCGGTTTTCACAGTTGGCACCTGGTGCCCAAAACCGCGATCCTCGACCCGGAACTCACCCTAGGCCTGCCGCCGCTGCTCACCGCCGCCACCGGCATGGACGCCATCGCCCACTGCCTGGAGACCTTCATGGCGCCCGCCTTCAACCCGCCGGCCGACGGGATCGCGCTCGATGGCCTGCAGCGCGGCTGGGCGCACATCGAGTGCGCCACCCACACTGGCAGCGACCGCGAAGCGCGACTGAACATGATGAGCGCCTCCATGCAGGGCGCCATGGCCTTCCAGAAGGGCCTGGGCTGTGTGCACAGCCTCAGCCACAGCCTGGGCGGCGTCAACCCGCGTCTGCACCACGGCACGCTCAACGCCGTGTTCCTGCCTGCCGTGATCCGCTTCAATGCGCAGGCCGAATCCATGCAGAAAGACCGGCGCCTTGACCGCATCGCGCAGGCCATGGGCCTGACCCGTGGCGCAGACGTGCCTGACGCCATTACCGATATGAACGCCCGCCTGGGGCTGCCGACCGGGCTGGCCGCGATGGGGGTGACCCCCGACCTGTTTGACCGGGTG
>DAIOEI010000378.1:0-2851 GCA_036746335.1 Hydrogenophaga sp.
CTTGATGTACAGGCTCTGGCGCGACAGCCCCAGCATCTCGGCCGCCGAGGCGCGGTTGTCGCCGGTCAGTTCCAGCGCGGCTTCAATGCACAGCTGCTCGATCAGGTCGGTGGTCTCGCGGACGATGTCTTTCAACGGCAGGCGTCCGACCAGTTCGGTCATCTGGCTGGCCGACCGCGGCAGCTCTTTGTTGGAGCGGGCATCGTTGCTCAGGCGCCGGCCCATGTCGCGGATGGTGAAGCCCAGGCAGGGGTGGGGGCCACCCGTCACCGCAACGGCCGAGATCTCAACCTCCGAAGTCGATCCGAATTCGCCGCGCAACTGGGTGGCAAACAGGCGCACCGTGCCGTGCTGACGCAGGTTGGACAGGAGCACGCGGAAGTCCACACCGGTGCGCCCCAGCCACTTGTCGAGCATCTCACCGCGCGCCTGCTCCTCATTGCTGAGTTGACCCATGTCGAGAAAGGCGCGGTTGACGCTGAGGATGCGCCCTTCGGTATCGGTCACGACCAGCGCATCGGGCGCCGACTCCATGACGTGCATCAGCTGCTGGCGCCCCACGGGCATGTTGAGTTCCGCTGTATCAGGCCGCGTCAGGCGCACCAGGAAAAACAGCCGGTTGTCCTGGCGAAACTGGGTTGCGGCGATGAACATGGGCTCATTGCTGCCCACCAGTCGCACCTGGCACGGTTCCGACCGACCGGTCGCACGCAGGCGGTCCATCATCTCGCGCACCGGCTGGAGGCACTCGGGGTGCAGGCTCTCTGCCAGAGACCAGCCGCTCTGGCGGGCCTTTTCACCCAGCAGCTCGTAGGCCGCAGGGTTGGCCTCTTCCAGCTTGTCCAGGCCACCGTCCAGGATCAGTACCGGCTCCGAGGCCATCTGGAACAGCAGGCGGTAGCGGGTTTCGATCTGGCGCAGGCGCCAGTAATCGCGCTCCATGGTCTGCTGGGCCGTCACCAGGCGCTGTTGCAATACCACCTGGGGACGCAGATCGCGACCGAAAGCGACGCTGTGGGCACCCGATCCGCTGCGAATGGGGGCGACCGAATAGGCGATGGGCAGGTCCAGACTGTCGGCCAGTACCTGATTGACCTGGCGCCAACGCACGCCGTCGCTGGTAAGGGCACCCTGGGTCTTGAGCAAGGCCTCGATCTTCGGCTGGCTCTCATGGGTCACGGTCTGCAGCCAGGATTTGCCCAGCCACTGCTGACAACCGCTGTCCAGCATGTCTTCACTGCCCATGGCCATGTCCAGAATGACGCCGTCGCGATCCAGGATCAGCACCACATCGGCGGCCGCACTGATCAGGTCGCCAACGGCGTCCCCGCTCAGGTCTGCCAACAGCGGGGCGGGGTTCAGGAACTGCCCCTTCACCATCGCTTGGATACCCTGGGTCATCTGTGCTTTCCTGGTGGTTGAATGCGTTCGGGAGTCAGAACGGGCCGTTCGCGGAGATCATTTCTGCAAACGACCGGCGGCCACCAGCTGTTCCGCCTGCGAAGGCGCTTGTGCACCCTCTGTGATGATGGCGTCGGCCTGTATTTGTTCCCCATATTCAGGGTGTAACAGAAATATCGGACCTCCGGCGATTATAGAAATACGGGGGTTCTGGCTGACCTGGCGCACCAGCGCCATGGCGGCCCGCAGCTTGGCCACGCCGGTTTCGCTGCCAAGAGAAAAGCCAACCACGTCATACCAGTCTTTCTTGACCATGACGGCCGCCGCGTCGGTGGCCAGGAAGCAGGTCACCACGTCCCAGCCAGCGCGGTGGAAGAGCTCTGCGACCACCGACAGGCCAAAGGTGTGCTGTTCACCTGGACACGGCATGAGCAGGATGCGCCTGCCTTGTTCGCTCCGCCCTGCGTGGTTGAACTGACCGAAGGCAGCGCTGTTCTCTCGCAGTACCTTCTGCAGCCGCCCGAGACCCACCGTCACCTCGGTGAAGGTGCAGAGGTCTCGCTCCCACATCTCGCCCAGGTGACGGGCCACGGGAGAAAGCAGATCCAGGAAGATGGCCTCGATCGGGACGCCCCGTTCACGCAGGTCAATTACACAGTCTCGCACTGCCCGGTCGTCTTCATGGAGCACCAGCTCTGCAAACACCGCCACGTCTTGTGGGGTGACGCTCTGGCGAGCGGTCAGGGGGTGTGAAGCGCATTCTTCTGGCACACGGTGCGCCAGCATGAGGCGAGGAATGATTTCGTACTCAACCGCCTTGGCCAGCAGCACGGCCCGGAGTCCATCGTCGTTTGCAGGCAGGGTGATGGGTGTTCTCAGCAGGTCCTCGATGCCAGGCGCTCGACCCGTTGCCAACGCTGGCGGTCCAGCACCGTGCACAGGTGCGCGGCCACGCCGGGAGCCACCCGCTCGGCCATCGGCAGCAGCAGGCAACCGCCATCGGCGCGGGCCAGCAGGCCCGGCTGGGCCACCGGGCGCCCGGTATGCAGAGTGGCCGTCAGATCCAGCCCGCCGAGCAAGGCGGTGTCGCCCACGCTGGGCGGCACGCGCAGCCAGGGCGCTGCGCCTGGCTGCAGCGCGCGCAAGCGGGCCAGCCAGGCTTCACGCCACGGGCTGTGCGCTGACCGGAGCACCGCGCCGCCCAGCCCAGCCGGATCGATGGCGAGCAACGCCGCCGCCAGCGCAGAGCGGCTGCCCAGGTCAGGCTCGCCGGGCAGGTTCACCGGCGCGCTCCGCTCAAGGCAAAAGGCACGGATCGGCCAGCGTGGAGGAACGGATCGGCGCTCAAGGGACGGTTTTTCGGGCGGCGCACGTTGGGGCTGCCTGCCTGCGGGCTGTCCGCGCGGTACTCATTCCACCAGCAACTCGGCCACCGCGCGCTCCACCCGCA
>DAIOEI010000379.1:0-2850 GCA_036746335.1 Hydrogenophaga sp.
CCTTTCAGCGGGCCGGGCGGACGGCGGTTTTGGGCCGCCAGGCCTTGATGACCTCGTCGTGGGTTTCCAGGTAGGGCCCGCCGATCAGGTCGATGCAGTACGGTACCGCGGCGAAGATGCCGTTGACGCGGACCGAGCCATCGGCGTTCCTGGCGCCTTCGAGCGTTTCGGCAATCGCCTTGGGTTGGCCCGGCAGGTTGATGATCAGGCTGTTGTCGCGGATCACCGCCACCTGGCGCGAGAGGATGGCCGTGGGCACAAAGGCCAGGCTGATCTGGCGCATTTGCTCGCCAAAGCCGGGCATCTCCTTGTGGGCCACGGCCAGGGTGGCCTCGGGCGTCACGTCGCGTCGGGCCGGGCCGGTGCCGCCGGTGGTGAGCACCAGCGCGCAGCCTGCGTCCACCAGGTCGATCAGCGCCTGGCTGATTGTTTCCTGCTCGTCCGGGATGAGTCGCGCATCGAAGGTGATCGGGTTCTTCAAGGCGCGGCTGAGCCAGTCTTGCAGCGCCGGCAGGCCCTTGTCTTCGTACACGCCGGCACTGGCGCGATCGCTGATGGAGACGATGCCGATGCGCACCGCATCGGCTGGGGTGGTATCACTCATGGTCGGACCCTTGCGTGGGTTCTGCGTCGCTGCTGGCGTCCTGGCTCATCAGCGCAGCGCGAACGATCTGAAAAATCTCCCGATAGGCCTTGGTGTGGCGCTGCGCCTCGCCCGGGCGCTCCTTGAGGGCCAATGCGTCTTTGCGCGCCTGTCGGATCAGGTTGCGCAAGGCCTGCACGTCGGTCTCGGGCGCGGCTTGCAGCCAGGCGGTGAGGGCGTCGTCGTCGGTGATGAGGCGGTCGCGCCAGTGCTCGGCCTGGTGCAACGCCAGGGTTTCACGGGCCGAAGGCTTGCGCTGCTCTTCCAGCGCGGCTTCCATGCCGGCGATGGTGTCGTCACCCAGCTTGCGCATGAGTTTGCCGATGAACTGGATCTGCCGCCGCCTGCCCTCGAAGTTGGTGATGCGCCGGGCTTCCTGAAGCGCATCGATGAGTTTGTCGCCGATGTCGTCGTGTTGTTCGCGCAAACGCGTCATCAGGTCGCCGCGCAGCGTGAGCAGGCTCTCGCCCAGCGCCTGCAGGTGATCGCTGTGCTTCTTCAGGTCGGTCTTGCTCATGTCGACCGAGCCTTTGAGTTCGCGCTTGAGTTCCAGATCGAGTTCGCTGCCTTCGGCAACGAACTGACCACGAACAAAATAGCCTTTATGGGATTTGCGGGGCATGGATGAGTGGGGTTGAGGGCGGCAAGTATCATAGCCGCCGACATGAAAACAATGCCCACCCCTTCGCTTCCCACCCCCGCCGAGTCTTCACGGGCCTTGCCCGGCTTTCAATATGCGCGCAGCCAGTTTGAAGAACTGGTGGACCTCGCCCTGGGCCATGCCAAACAGCTGGGCGCAGCCGATGCGGGCGCCGAGGTGTCTGAAGGCGCCGGTCTGAGCGTGAGCGTGCGCAAGGGGGAGCTGGAAAACGTCGAGCGCAACCGCGACAAATCGCTGGGCGTGACGGTGTACCTGGGCCAGCGGCGGGGCAACGCGTCCACGTCGGACTTTTCTGCCGCGGCGGTGCGCAGGGCGGTGCAGGCGGCCTACGACATTGCACGCTTCACGGCCGAAGACCCCGTGGCAGGCCTGCCAGACGTTGAAGACGTGGCCGACAGTTACCCCGATCTGGACCTCTTTCATCCATGGGCCATCACCTCCGATGGCGCCTTGCAACTGGCGCTGGCCTGCGAGGCGGCGGCCTTTGCCACCAGCAAGAAGATCAGCAACAGCGAAGGCGCCAGTGTCTCGGCCCAGCAGTCGCACTTTTTCACGGCCCACATGCGCGGCGGCGAGCGCGGCCAACCCGGCATTTTCAGCGGTGGCTACGCCAGCTCGCGCCACAGCCTGTCGGTGGCGCCCATTGCGGGCAAGGGGGCGCACATGCAGCGCGATTACTGGTACAGCTCGCAGCGCTCACCGCAAGACCTGGCCAGCCCGCAGGCCATTGGCCGCTATGCCGCCGAGCGGGCGCTGGCCCGCCTGAACGCCCGCAAGATCGCCACCACCGAATGCCCGGTTCTGTTCGAGTCGCCCATGGCCGCCGGCTTGCTGGGCGCCTATGTGCAGGCCACGAGCGGCGGCGCGCTCTACCGCAAGACCACGTTCTTGGCCGACAGCCTGGGCAAGCGGGTGCTGGCCAAACACCTGGACATCCTGGAAGACCCCCACATCATCAACGGCAAGGGCAGCGCACCGTTTGACGACGAAGGCGTGCGCACACAAAAGCGCAAGGTGCTCAGCGCGGGCAAGGTGCAGGGCTACTTTCTGTCCACCTACTCGGCGCGCAAGCTGGGCATGCGAACCACCGGCAACGCAGGCGGCTCGCACAACCTCACGCTCAGCAGCCGCCTCACGCAACCCGGCGACGATCTCAAGGCCATGCTCCAAAAACTCGGTCGCGGCCTGTTCGTGACCGAGCTGATGGGGCAGGGCGTGAACTACGTGACCGGCGACTACTCGCGCGGCGCCTCGGGCTACTGGGTGGAAAACGGCGAGATCGCTTTCCCGGTGCAGGAGATCACCATTGCCGGCAACCTCAAGGACATGTTCAAAGGCATCGAAGCCGTGGGATCAGACGCCTACAGCTACGGCGCCAAGACCGTGGGTTCGGTGCTGGTCAACCGCATGAAGCTCGCGGGCAGTTGAAACGCACTGGCCCGGCCTGACCGCCTGACGCGCAGCCGATCGTGTCTGGCCTGATGCGCCCGGAACTGCTGGCCCTGGTGGCAGCCGCCTGCTGGGCGTTTTCTTCCCTGTTCTCCGC
>DAIOEI010000380.1:0-2839 GCA_036746335.1 Hydrogenophaga sp.
TTCGGCCTGGAGGTGTTCCGGGGTGCAGAGGCCGGTTTGAAGACCATGGGCATGGAGTTCGCCGAGGTCACCACCTTCAAGCGCGGCGCCACCGACTTCGCCTCCCAGATGCAAAAGCTCGCCTCATCGCAGTGCGACTTCGTGGTCATGGGCACCATCATCCGCGAGACGATCGGCGGCATCGCCACCGCGCGGCGCCTGGGCTTCAATCCCACCTTCCTGGGCTCCAGCGCGGCTTACACCGACCTGATCCACAAGCTGGGCAAGGACGCCATGAACGGGCTTTATGCCACCATGACGGTGCAGAACCCCTACCTGGACGACACCTCACAACCCATCCGGTTCTGGGCCAACAAGTACAAGACCAAGTTCAACGAAGACCCCACCGTCTTCTCGGTCTACGGCTACACCCTGGTGGATGCCTTCCTGCGCGCCGCCAGCAAGGCGGGTGCCAACCTGACCACCGACAGCTTCATCAAGGCGATGGACACCATGGTCCTGCCACCGGACATTTTTGGCAGCGCCGAGATGACCTTTGGCCCGCAAAAACGCTTGGGCAGCAACGCTTCGCGCTTGTCTCAAATTCAGGACGGCCGCTGGAAAGTGGTCTCGGAGTACTTCAAGACCAATTGATAGAGGATCGCACACTGCACACCAGCCAACACGCGGCCGGTGTGCAAAAGGCCGCTGCGTCGCGAGCACCAGCGGCCTTTGTTTTGGGCCCAACCGCAATCCACACCTCTACCGCCAGAAATTGGCCGCGTTTTGTGGTCCACTTTTGGGCATCGCAGACCAGCAGCAGGGCTACCATGACTTCGCCCGTTGTAGAAAATGACCATGAGCCTCTATGAAGTTGTGTACGTGAGCCAGAGCTCACAAGACATGTCGCCGCACGATCTGGCCGAGCTGCTGGATCGGGCGCGCCTGAACAACATGGCACAAGGCATCACCGGCATCATGATCTACCACCGGCGCTCATTCATGCAATTGCTCGAAGGCGAACGGTCTGCCGTGCTGGCGCTTTACGAGCGCATTGCCAAAGACACGCGTCACCGGCAATTGCGCAAACTCTGGGATGGCCCCATCACCAACCGAAGCTTTGCCGACTGGGGCATGGCATTTTTTGCTCCGAACCCTTCTACGCTCCAACAACATGCGGGATATCGCGAGCTTTTTTCACGCGATCTGACCGCGATAGCAAGCGACAACATGGGCAAACAGCTGCTGATGTCCTTGAAAGACGACCTGGGCGTGGTTTCTTGATCTTCCCGAACTGCTGGATGGCGCCGGGCAACGACAATAGGGCATGGACTTCCTGCTCTTGATGATCCCACTGGCCGTGGTGCTGACGGTAGCTCTGCGATCTGAACAACGCCAGCGCATCATGCTGCTGGGCAAATACCTTGGCAAATACCAGATCGAGCAGCGCATGCAGCAACTGGCCGACGGTTACCTTCGCGCACTCGGCGAGAGCGATCCCGAGCGTGCTGAGCCGGTCTGGCGCAACCTGGAGGGTACCGAAGACGCACTCCAGTCAGAGCTGCAGCGGTTTGCCGAAGACCTCCAAGAAGTCTGGGGAGAGCGGTTGCGTGTGAGCCGCTGGCCAGTGGCCTTTCCGATGGCCACGCGCCTGTTTCCCCAGGCCAGCTTCGATTTCCGTGCGCTTGTGGTGTTGCACGCCTCAGCCATTGAACAGGCACTGCGCCGAGAAGACGGGCGCAACCGCCGCGATCGCGCTTTTGTGATCACGGCTGAACTGTTGCTGTTCCAGCACAGCTGCCATTGGTTCTGCCGCTCCAGAACCGTGGCCTCCGCTCGGTTGCTGGCATTGCACAAGACCTCCTATGCACAGGTGCTGACCGCTGTTGCCCCTGTGACACGAGAACGCTACCGCGCCATCACCCAGACTCTCTGACACCCCAGCGGACACCATCAAAGGCAGTTCAACGCCTCTGCAGAAGCGTCGGCTCCGGTCAGAGCTTGGAGAAATCGGGTTTGCGGCGCTCCATGAATGCGCCAAATGCCTCCTTGGCAGCTGGCTCGCCGAGCATGCGGCCAAAGCTGGCGCCCTCTTCGGCCATGGCAGCCATCACCAGCGCTGCGCTACCCTTTTTCATCAGGCGCTTGGTCTCGACCAGCGAGGCCAACGGCTTGAGCGCAAGGCGGCGCGCCACAGTCTGTGCATACTCAGTCGCTTCGCTGGGCGGCAACACGCGGTTCACCAGACCCACCTCCAGCGCCGCTTCCGCCATGAAGGGCTCGCCCAACAGCAGGGCTTCGGCCGCACGGTGGTAACCCAACATCTGGGGCACCAGCAGACTCGAAGCTGCTTCAGGGCAAAGGCCCAGGTTCACGAACGGCATGGAGAACGCGGCGTTGTCGCCCGCATAGACCAGGTCGCAGTGGAAAAGCAGTGTGGTGCCAATACCCACGGCAGGACCGCACACGGCTGCCAGCAGCGGTTTGGGGAACTGCGCAATGCCACGCAGGAACCGGAATACCGGCGAGTCCTGCGTAGCGGGCGGATTGTGCAAGAAATCGCCGATGTCGTTGCCCGCACTGAAGATGGTTTCGTTACCTTGAAAAATCACCACACGCACAGCCGGGTCCACGGCCGCTGCCTCCACCGCATCGGCCAGCGCGGTATACATCGCGGCCGTGATGGAGTTCTTTTTGTCGGGACGGTTCAGGGTCAGCGTGGTGATGCCGGATTCGGTGTGGACAAGGATGTCGCTCATGGGAAGTCTCTCGCAAAGGGTCGCGCAGTGGGCACAGGGCCGCGAAGGTAACACGAACCGCAGCAGCCCGAAATACAGGTACTGCGCTGTTCGCGACAGCG
>DAIOEI010000381.1:0-2109 GCA_036746335.1 Hydrogenophaga sp.
GCCAGTGGGCCCAGGCCATGGGCCTGCAACTGATCGGCACCGCCGGCGGCAAAGCCAAATGCGACCTGGCGCTGGCGCACGGCGCAGCCCACATGATCGACTACAGCAGCGAGGACTTCGTCGCCCGCGTGAAGGACATCACCGGCGGCAAGGGCGTGAAGGTGGTGTACGACTCGGTGGGTAAGGACACCTTCGAGGGCGGTTTGGACTGCCTGCGCCCCTTCGGCCTGATGGCCTGCTTCGGCAACGCCAGCGGCCCGGTGCCGCCGGTGAACCCGGGGCTGCTGGCGGCGAAGGGGTCTTTGTACCTGACGCGCCAGACGCTGTTCACGCACATCGCCACGCGCGAGACCACTCAGGAGATGGCCAACGACCTGTTCGAGGCCGTGGGCCGCGGCGACGTGAAGATCCGCATCGACCAGCGGTATGCGCTGGCCGACGTGGCCCAGGCCCACCGGGACCTGGAGGCGCGCAAGACGACGGGCTGCACGGTGCTGCTGCCCTGAGGACCCAGACTGCCGCGACGCACAGGCCACGCCACCCCGGCCGATGATCGCCTGATGGAGCTCTGGCGACGCCCCGGCGGCTACGCGTAACGCGCCTGGGGCTCCTTGGCCCTGGTCGGCGATGGACGCCGCCGGGGCGGCAGAGGCGGACGCCAGGGGTCGGCATGCCCGGCGGCGCCTGAACCGGGTGGCCCGCCAAGTGCAGCCGCCGTGAGGCCGCCTGTCATGAGGCCGCCTGACATCACGCTGCCAGGCATGACGCCGCCATACAGGCCATCCAGCGGGCTTCGCACCGCCCCACCGCCCAGCTTGAGCACATGGGTGTAGATCATCGTCGTGCTGACGTCGGCGTGGCCCAGCAGGTCTTGCACGGTGCGGATGTCGTAGCCGGACTGCAGCAAGTGCGTGGCGAACGAGTGGCGCAGCGTGTGCGGGCTGGCCTGCTTGTGGATGCCCGCAGCATCGAGCGCCCGCTTGAATTGGCGCTGGAAGGTCTGCTCTTGCTGGTGGTGGCGGCGCTTGCCGACGGCCGGCTCACGCGGATCGGTACTGAGGGCGGCTTGCGGAAAGACCCAATGCCAGGCCCAGGACTCAGCCGCGCGCGCGTACTTGCGAGCCAGCGCGTGGGGCAGGTGCACACCGGCCAGGCCCGCCGCGCGGTCCTGACGCCACAGCCCGTGAACGGCCACGAGGTGGCTGCGCAACGGGGCAGCCAGCGAGGCCGGCAGCATGACCACGCGGTCCTTGGCGCCCTTGCCTTCGCGCACGATGATGGCGCCGCGGTCGAACTCCAGATCCTTGGTGCGCAGACGCAGCACCTCGAGCAGGCGCATGCCGGTGCCGTAGGCCAGGCGGCCGATCAGGCCGTAGGGCGTGAGCGGCGGCTGCGGGCTGTTGCTGGCCTCGTCCAGGCCCGTCAGCAGGCGTTGCACCTCATCGGGCGACAGCACGGCCGGCAACCTGCGCGGCCGGGTGGGGCGGCCGATGTCGGCCAGCCAGGGCAGGGACAGGCGCAACACCTTCTGGTACAGGAACAACAAGGCCGAGAGCGCCTGGTTGTGGGTGGACGGCGAGACCTGCTGGTCACTGGCCAGCCAGGTGAGGAAGGCCTCGACATCGCCGTGCGACAACTCGGCCGGGTGCCGCAGCCCGTGGTAGCGGACGAAGGCGCGGATCCAGTGTACGTAGGCCTGCTCGGTGCGGATGCTGTAGTGGTGGTAGCGGACCTGGCGACGGACTTCGTCCAGCAGGCGTGGTGCACGGGCAGGGTCCTGCAGGGGCAGCGCCTCGTCAGGGGGGATGACGGCAAACGGTGAGCTGGTTCGGGTGTTCTGCATGGTGATCGATAGCGCTTGCCAAGCTATACAAACTGTACGAACATACAGTTATTGACGCAAGCAACTGAAGCCTTCGAACAGGGGATGCAGGCAAGCGGCGAGCTGTCAGCCGTTCTTGTGCGGTCATCGCGTTCTCGACGTGCGCAGCGGCGCCCTGCCGTCGTTTCGTTCTTTGTCCGTGTCCGCCGCTGAAATCGAACACGAAGGTTCACGGACAACAGAGTCCCTAGCCCAACGCCGCCATGAAGACTGAACGCAGCACATAT
>DAIOEI010000381.1:2119-2463 GCA_036746335.1 Hydrogenophaga sp.
GCGTCATCAAGACCCTGGCACCAGTTGACCGCGGGGCGATCGAGCTGGCGCGACATTACGGAGACGCCTTGATCTGCGTTCGGCATCGGACTGATGCGAAGGGAAAGGTCCGCCACACGACAGTCGAGCTCTTGGTGAGCAGCGATCCGATCAGGCCACGCGCATCGAAGATGGTCTGTGTGAAGACTGAACCGCACGAACGTGCGCTGCATTTAGCTATCAAGGCGGCGGGTGGCCTTTGGGATTCCAAGCAACAGTTCTGGCGTCTGCCCAGTCGCGTCGCCACCATCCTCAATCTGAGAAGCCGCATCGTGATCAAGTAGGTATTCGTGTCTCTACATGTA
>DAIOEI010000381.1:2473-2835 GCA_036746335.1 Hydrogenophaga sp.
GCAAGGCAAGCGCAGGTCAGCGCGCAACGGTGACAAAGGCGGCGGAGCCTGTCCGGAATTTTGTGTGCGAGGCATAGCATGACCAGTAGGAGCATGTATGCCAAGCAAGACGAGAGCGAAGAACGCGGCCATTGCCGCCAAGTCGGCGGCGTTGCCGAAGATCCCCAAGGAGCTGCTTGACCAGTTCGTCCAGGGACCGATGACCGCGGAGGCGATCCAGGACGTCTCGATGGCGTTCAAGAAGGCGCTGATCGAGCGGGCGCTGGGCGGCGAACTCAGCCATCACCTGGGCTACGCGCCTGGCGGCGACAAGCCTGCCACGGCGGACAACCATCGCAACGGCAGCACGGGCAAGACGGTGC
>DAIOEI010000382.1:0-2832 GCA_036746335.1 Hydrogenophaga sp.
TGTTGCGGCTGTCTTTGCTGAACTCCACGCCAATGAGGTGGATGGGCTCGCCCCGTGTGCGGTACTTGTCGGCATAGCCGCGCTGTTTGATCTGTTGCAAGGCTTTGCCCTGGGTGGCTTTGGATGCCTTGGCGGTTTTGGTGCTTCTGGCGGCTTTGCTGACGACCTTGAACTCAAAGATATACACATGGCCGTTGAACAGCACCGTCATGTCGATGCGGCCTTGGTTGGTGGCGTCTTCTAAGCGAATGTCCAGCCCCATGGCCGCAAAGTGGCTGTAGAAAATGCTCGCGTAATAGCCCTCGTACTGTGCAATGGGGCTGTTGCGGTACCAGTCGTGGGGAATGGTCGAAAAGAAGGCCTGAAACAGCGGTTCGAGCGCAGGCAGGTCGTTGGCGGCCAGCAGGCGATAGAGCTGGCTGATATGCGGGCCGGGGATGGAGGAGCCGCCACACCAGTGCTTAAGCAGGCTGCTGTTCATGCTGGCCTGCACTTCCTTGTTGGGGTATTTGAGTGTGTATTCCTTGATGCCGGGCACCTGCCACACCGTGTCAATCGTCAGGTAGCCCGTCTGAAACATCAATGCTTCAGACGGAATATCGTCCACGTCAAAGGTGGACAGCAGCCCTTCCTCGGCCACGGTCTGGCCCAGCTTGGGCGTGAACACCTGCCGTTCGGCCAACAATTTGATGAGAAAAGTGGGCGTGCCCGTCTCGAACCAATAGGGGCGGAACTCACGGTTGCGAAACAGCAGCAGCATGTCAAACGGGTTGTACACGCTGGCACCCAGCCAGTTGTAGCCGTTGTACCAACGCTGGATTTCGGCCCTGTCCAGCCCGGGCAGCTCGGGTGCAAACACCGTGTCCACGTCTTCGTCGGTGTAGCCGCACAGGGCGCTGTAGTGCGGATGCACGGTGATGTCTTCCAAGTTGTTTAACCCAGAAAACAGGCTCACTTTGCTGAACTTGCTCACCCCGGTGATGAAGACAAACTTCAGGTGTTCGTCGGCATCTTTCAGCACCGAGTACAGGTCTTTCAAGCCCTCGCGCATGTCGGTGGCGGTGACCTTGTCCGTGATGTTGTCGAGGATGGGTTTGTCGTACTCGTCGATCAGCACCACGACAGACTGGCCGGTTTGGGTGTGCAGACGCTGGATCAGGTCGGTGAAGCGGCTGCGGGCATCGGGAAACTGGGCGGGCAAGCCCAGCCGGGTTTCGTGCTCGTGCAGTTTCTGGTGCAGAGCCGCATGCAGATCTTCCCGATTTTTCAGCACCCCGGCACCAAAGCTGATGCGGATGACCGGATGTTTCTTGCTCCAGTCCCACCGGGTTTCAGCCGCCAGCCCTTTGAACAGCGCGGCATTGCCCTCAAACAGCTCTTTCAAGGTATCCAGAAACAGGCTTTTGCCAAAGCGGCGCGGGCGGCTCAAAAAGTAATAGGTGCCGGTTTGCGCCAAATCCACCGCGTAGCCCGATTTGTCGGCGTAGTAACAGCCGTCTTCCATCAGGCGCGACAAGGTTTGCAGACCAATGGGCAGGCGTTTGCGCGCCATGGCGGCAGGCGCTACGGTGGTGGCTGGCTGGGTTGTGGGGGTGGTCATGGCTGGAAATGAACTGAAAAAATGCCGTTTGTACTGGTTTAGATGGTGCCTGTAGCTACTGAAATTGCACGGCCTTGGGAATGGATACACCTAAATTTCAAGACACCCACGACGGGCCGATGCGCGGCACGTTCAGTGGGTGCGCTTCCCCCACACCCCCGCAGGGTATCTTGGTGGCTTTCCGCAGAGGTTACCAACGATAAAGGGGTAAAGAAGCAAGGGTTAAGCGTCTCACGGCGCGGTCCGGGCTACACGAAAACCGTAGTAGAAGCAGCGGAGGTCGGGCGAGTTGCTGCCGCGGTAGGCGGCACGGGAGTTAGTGGCATCGCTGAGCAAGGAGCCGCCGCGCAGCACACGCTCAACACTGCCCCCATCCACCCACGCACGACCATCCGATGGTGCGCCCTGGTAGTCTCTATGCCACGTGTCTTCGCACCACTCCCGCACGTTGCCGTGCATGTCGTACAGGCCAAAGGCATTGGCCTTCTTTTCACCCACAGGGTGGGTTTCGTCGTCGCTGTTGTCGTCGTACCAAGCGTATTGGTTAAGTTGGTACTCATCGTCGCCAAAACACCAGTCACCCGTGCTGCCCGCGCGGCAGGCGTATTCCCACTCGGCTTCGCTGGGCAGGCGGTAAGTGTGGCCGGTTTGCTGGTTCAGCTTTTGAATGAAGGCTTGGGCATCGTCCCAACTCACCTCTTCCACCGGGCGTTGGTCGCCACCGCTGGAGAAATGACTGGGGTTGCTGCCCATCACTTTTTTCCACTGCCCTTGCGTGATCGGGTATTTGCCCAGCGCAAAAGTGGCGATGCGAACAGTGTGGATGGGTTGCTCGTCGGAGTATTGCGTGCCGCCCATCTGGAAGCTGCCGCCGGGCAACACCACCAGCTCGGGAAAGCCGCTGCCAGCGCACAGGATGTCGCCGGGCTGTGGTCCGCGCTTGACCACTGCCGCAGCTGGGGCTGGGGCTGCTTTTGCGGACTGCAGCACGGGTGCCACCACCACCCGGCCCAGCCCGGCAAGCGAGGTACCGAAGAAGGATTGAACCAAGAATTCAAATGCGGACTGCGACACGGGTGCCCCCGCCTTACGCAACACCCCATGCGCAGGCAGCTCCATGCCGACCTGTTGGCCCAGCCCGGCAAGCTGGGTGCCGAAGGTTTGCCACAGGGTTTCGAGTTGTTCGCCTTGCGTTTTCAGTGCTTGCAAACGGGTTTGGGCGCGTGCTTTCA
>DAIOEI010000383.1:0-2827 GCA_036746335.1 Hydrogenophaga sp.
GTGATGGAAGAAGACGCGGGCGTGTTTGATTTCCAGATCGTTCAGCGCAACGACCACACCCTGGTGGTGCGGCTGCCAGAGCAGGGCGCCACAGGGCGGGCGACCCTGGCCCGCTGTCGCCAAGCCTTGCAGGCGTTTGCGCAGCAGCAGGGCGCGGTACCCATTGCAGTGATTGGGGAACTGGGCCAGGCGCTTCCGAGAGGGCGCAGTGGGAAAGCCTGCCGGGTGCGAGTGCGGTGCGGTTGACGGGTCAGACAGGGTACCGGGCGAAACGCAGCCCACGGATGACACATTGCCCTGGCACCTCCAGCGTCTTGATGCCCGTGTTGGCCGTTTGCCCCAGGTACAGCTTGCGTAGATGGGCGCGCGTCACACCAGCGCGCCTGTTACGCAAACGGTCGAATTTGTTCCACGCCGATGTCAACCAGTGCCATGCGCGACCAGGCCTGATCGGCGGTCAAGGCGGTGGCGTTTCGCGAATGCGCCATCGCAAGGCAACAACGGTCGCCCAGGGACAGGCCTTGGGCCCGCGTACTGCCTCTCAAGCTGGCGCTCGATAGGGCCAGAGAGGTGTCAAATGCTGCAATTTCCAGGGGCAGGGCGGCGCAAAGGCCTGCTTGGTCTTCGGTGCTCATGCCCTGATCTGCGCATTTGCTGAGCACTTCGGCCAGATTGACGCTGCCCATGATGGCCTGCCCTTGCTCAATGCATTGCATCACCCGCTCGGCACCCGGTTCCCCGTTCAGGTAAGCGAGCAGGGCCGATGCATCGAGCACATAGCGCTGCGCAGCCTCCTGCGCTTGAGCGGGCTGCATCGCAGGCGCAGGGGTGCTTTTCATGCGCGCACATCCAGTTCGGCTTCGCGGCGGCGTTGATCCAGGAAGTCTTGTACCAATTTCGGCTGAGCACCCGGTGGGGTGGTTTTCTGAAACAAGGCGCGTGCTTTTTCAAGCTGCTTTTTTCGGGTGCTCAGGTGAACCTCCCCGTTTTGGATGTCCCACACCACGGTATCACCCTCACTGAGGTCAAGGCTGCGGCGGATGGGCGCTGGAATGACCACGCGACCACCTTCAGAGACTTTCATTTCGTACATAAGGGACCCTCCATGCCGTTGTAAGACTGACCTTTTTTCAAATTATGTCATGAATTTCACCGAACGGCACTAATTTAAAACTCTGCCTGGCGCTCGGGGGGTGCAGGAGCCCATGCAGTGCGCGCCCCTCAGATCACCCCGTCAAACACCATCACATCCACCGCTTCCCCCTCGGACACGTTGCCTTGCTCATGGTGCAATAGGATCAGGCCGTTGGCTTCGACCATGGAGCGCAGCACGCCCGAGCCCTGGTTGCCGGTGGTGCGCACGCTCAGGCGGCCGTCGGCCTCGCGGGAGACGATGCCGCGCTGGTATTCGGTGCGGCCGGGTTTTTTGCGCAGGGCTTCGGCGCTGTGGGCTTTGAGCAGCACGGGCTCGCTGGCGGTGCTGCCCATCAGGCGGAGCAGGGCAGGGCGCACAAACGCCAGGAAGGTGACCATCACCGCGACTGGGTTGCCGGGCAAACCGAAGAGCACGGACGATTGACTGCCTTCTGAAATCCGGCCGACCGCCATCGGCCTCCCCGGCCGCATGGCGATGCGCCAGAAGGCGACGTCGCCCAGCTGCTTCATCATGGCCTTGGTGTGGTCGGCTTCGCCCATGCTGACGCCGCCGCTGGTGATGATGGCGTCAGCCTCGGCGGCAGCGCGGCGGAAGGCGGCTTCGAGGGCGGCGGGTTCGTCTTTCACCACCCCCATGTCGATCACTTCCACGCCCATGCGGGTGAGCAGGCCAAAGACGGTGTAGCGGTTGCTGTCGTACACCGCGCCTTCGCGCAGCGGCTCGCCCAGGCTCAGAATTTCATCGCCGGTGGAGAAGTAGGCCACTTTGATGCGGCGGAACACGCTGACCTGCGGCAGGCCCAAGCTGGCGATCAGGCCGAGCGCGGCGGGGCCCAGGGTCTGGCCCTGGCGCAGCGCGGGCTGACCGGCCATGAGGTCTTCGCCCATGAAGCGGCGGTTGTCGCCGCGCCGCAGCACGTCGGCCGGCACGTGGACCTGACCGCCTTCGAGCCTCACGAACTCCAGTGGCACCACGGTGTCGAGCCCGGCGGGCATGATGGCGCCGGTCATGATCTTGACGCACTGGCCGGGCGCCAGCGCCCCGGCCCAGGCCTTGCCCGCAAAGGCGGTGCCTTCAGCAAGCTGGAGCGTGAGCGGCTGGCCGGGCTGCAGCAGGGCACCGTCAAACGCGAAGCCGTCCATGGCCGAGTTGTCGTGCGGCGGCACGCTGATGGGCGAGACCACGTCTTGCGCGAGCACGCGGCCCAGCGCCTCAAACACGCCCACCGATTCGGTGTCGGTCACGGGTTCGACCAGGCGGGCCAGGAAGGCGTTGACCTGCGGGACGGGCAGGGCTTTGGGGTCGTAGCCCTGCAGGGCGGCGGCGATCTGTTCTAGGGTGGGCATGGGGGCGGGATCGGATGGGGTGCAGGCCCGGGGGGCTGATGGCGGGTCGGGCAGCCCGCTGGCTCAGCGCGCTTGCAGCGACTGCAGTTCGGCCAGGGTGTTGGCGTTGAAGAAGGCTTGGGGGTCGTCGCCGGGCTGGTCAAAGGGGACGATCACGGTGCGGTGTTGTGCGGTCCAGCGGTCGATCTTGCGGCCGCCTTGCTGGGTAAAGGCGTTCAGGCTTTCGAGCAGGGTCACGCGCAGCAGGCAGAACACCGGCTGGGGGCGCAGTTGCCCGTCTTCTTCGTGGGCGGCGGCCATGGCGATTTCGGTGGCGGGGTCTTCA
>DAIOEI010000384.1:0-2814 GCA_036746335.1 Hydrogenophaga sp.
GGCCAGACCTTGAATCCGCTGGCGTTGATCATGCGCTTGAGCCGGTCGGTGATGAAGAAATAACCGTCTTCGTCCACCCGGCCCAGATCGCCGGAGCGGAAGAACTTCTGGTCCTGGAAGTCGATGAAGGCGGCGGCAGTCGCCTCGGGGCGCTTCCAGTAGCCGCTGAACACCTGCGGCCCTCGGATGATGATCTCGCCCGCTTCACCCTGCGGCATTTCCTGCAAGGTGTCCGGGTCCACCACGCGCGCTTCCACGCTCAGGAACGGAATCCCCAGGCACTGCTGCTTGGGCGCGTCGGGCGGGTTGTTGTGAGAAGGCGCGGCCGTTTCGGTCAGGCCGTAGCCCTCGGCGTAGCGCAGGCCGAATTGCTCGAACAGGCGCTGGGCCACCGCCTGTGGCATGGCGGCCCCTCCTCCGCCGATGAAGACCAGGCTGGAAAGGTCGTACTGGTCAAAGCGCGGGCTGGCCAGCAGGTCGATCACCATGGTGGGGATGTTGCTCCAGTGCGTGACCTTCCAGGCCGAGATCAGGCGCCCGGCCAGCTCCCGGTCCCAGCGCGGCATGATGACCAGCGTGGCCCCGGTGTAGACGCCCGAATGCATGCCCACCACCATGCCGGTGATGTGGAACATGGGCACCACCACCAGCGACACGTTTTCATGCGTGCCGCCGGTCCAGAGTTGCCCGGCCACCGCGTTGTGCATCAGGCTGGCGTGGGTGTGCATGCAGCCCTTGGGCAGGCCGGTGGTACCGCTGGTGTAGGGCAGCACGCTGAGGTCTTCCGGGCGGCGGTCGTGCGGCGGCGCAGCGGCGGTGCAGGCCAGTGCTTCGCGCCAGTCGCACACCGTGCCGCTGGCCAGATCGGGCAGCGGATGCCGGGTCTGCAGCCAGTCGCTCCAAGTGGGGGGCACACCAGCCTCAGGGCCCATGGCATCGTGGTAGTGCGCCACGATCAGATGCTGCAGGCGCTGCGCCTCGAGCAGCTCGCCACTGGCTTTGATCAGCTCGCCGGCCAGGTCGGCGGCGCTGATGGCCACTTTCACATCAGGATCGGTGATCGTGTGTTTGAGCTCTTCGGCCCGGTTCATCGGGTTGACCGGGACCACCACCGCATTGGCGCGCAGGATGGCGTAGTGCGCCACCACCCATTGCGGGCAGTTCTGCATCAGCAGGAGCACCCGGTCGCCCGCCCGCACGCCTTGCACATGCAGGTGCGCGGCCATGCGCTCGGCCTGCTCGTGCAGCTCGCGGTAGGTGGTTGTGCGGTCGAAGAAGACGAGTGCGGGCTTGTCGGGGTAACGCGATGCGCTGACCACCAGGTTGAACCACAGCGAAGTGGCCGGAGGGGAGATGCGGTGTGGCAGACGCCGCGGCCAGAATCGGTGGTGGGGGCGCACCACCGATTCTGGCCCAGCCAAAGGTCCATCCGGGGTAGCGTCCTTCGCGCAGATGCTCATCGCAAGTCTCCTTGTGGTTGGTTCAGCGAAGCCGCAGCATAAGAGCCACCCCGGTCAAGCGAAACCGCCATATGTCGCAACTGGGACGGGTGCAATGGCCAGAACCGAAAAGCCATGGCACGGAACCTGCTGACACGAAACTGTCGGTGTCGTGGACGCACCACGCTCCATAAAGTGATGTCTTTTTTGCATGACGCGCCCACGTAAACCCCGATGCTTGCCCTCAAGGCTCGCACTAAAGTCGCTGTGCGTTGACCCAAGCGCCCTTTTGTGGTGCGCAGCGCCAGCGATTCAACCCATCATCTCTCGGAGAAATCAATGAAGAAAACCGCACTGAAACTGATTGCCCTGGCCGCCGGCTCGGCTGCCGCACTGGCCAGCCTGCCTGCCCATGCGGGCAAAGACCTGGATGCGATCAAGCAACGGGGCGAACTGATTTGTGGCGTCAACACCGGCCTCGCAGGCTTCTCGGCTGCAGACAGCCAGGGTCGCTGGACCGGTCTGGACGTGGACACCTGCCGTGCGGTGGCTGCTGCCATCCTGGGCGATGCCAACAAGGTGCGCTTTTCGCCTCTGACCGCGCAACAGCGTTTCACCGCACTGCAATCGGGCGAAATCGACCTGCTGGCCCGCAACACGACCTGGACACTGACCCGCGACGCTTCTTTGGGCCTGAGCTTCACCGGAGTGAATTTCTACGACGGGCAAGCCTTCATGGTGCCCACCAAGCTCAACGTCAAGAGCGCCAAGGCACTCAAGGGCGCCACCGTGTGTGTGCAGTCCGGCACCACCACCGAATTGAACCTCACCGACTATTCGCGCGCCAACAACCTGAACCTCAAGCCCGTGGTCTTTGAAAAGGTGGAAGCCGCCACCGCCGCCTATGTGGCCGGCCGCTGCCAGGCCTACACCACCGACGCGTCGGGACTGGCCTCCATCCGTTCCAAGGAAGTGCCCAAGCCGGACGAACACGTCATCCTGCCCGAGCTGATTTCCAAAGAGCCGCTGGGCCCGTCGGTGCGCCAGGGCGACAACGAGTTGTTCAACATCGTCAAATGGGTGGGTTTTGCCTTGCTCGAAGCCGAGGAACTGGGCGTCACGCAGGCCAACGTGGACCAGCAAAAAGCCAGCAGCACCAACCCCAACGTGCGCCGCCTGCTGGGCGCCGGCAACGAAGACACAGGCAAGCTGCTGGGTCTGGACAAAGACTGGGCCGCCCGCGCCATCAAGGCAGTGGGCAACTACGGCGAGCAGTTTGAGCGCCATGTGGGCCCCAAGACCCCCATTGGCCTGCCGCGTGGCAGCAACAACCTCTGGACCAACGGCGGCCTGATGTACGCCCCGCCCGTGCGCT
>DAIOEI010000385.1:0-2808 GCA_036746335.1 Hydrogenophaga sp.
CGGTGAGGGTGCTCGACCGCTTGTGCGGCTGGGCAGGTGTCACACAAGCCTTAACTACAAGCGCCGGTGGGCGCTGCGCATGTTGCTGCGCCCAGGCATGCCTGCCTAGGCACCCGATTGAAAAAACTCTGGCGGCACCAAAGCGAATTTCACAACACAAGCAACCTCAAGCCTTTCAGAATCGCAATGTATCCCCGTGCTTTCAAATCGGGACGCTGTAAGTGAATGAATTTCTTGCCGATTTCCTTGCTTTGGTCTGGTCGTGATTGGAACATCGAGCGTCAGACGTATGGTCTTTTTCGCACTGGCGCGAAGGACTGCCATGCACCACGGCAAGCTCGTGTTTTCTCAGCTCATGGCCTATTTGCCCCTGAGCACCTTTCGCCGCTGCGTGGCCACCCATGCCATACTGGGCTAGCTAAAGAAAATTAGCAACACTGGAGACGCCTGATGAGCACCACCGCAAGCGTCGGTCGGCACTACCCGCCCAAACCGACCGATGTATACCTGTTCGCCACCTGCCTGGTTGATCAGTTTGCACCCCAAGCAGGCCTTGACACCGTCAACCTGCTGGAGCGAGAAGGCATACGCGTGCACTATGTCGAGGCACAGACCTGCTGCGGCCAGCCGGCCTACAGCAGCGGCTACCCGGACGAAGCCCGTTCGGTGGCGCTGGCGCAGCTGAATCTGTTCGTCGAGCCTTGGCCCGTGGTAGTGCCCTCAGGCTCATGTGGCGGCATGATGCGAAGCCACTACCCGCACCTGTTTGCCTCGGACCCCGAGCTGCACGCCAAAGCCCTTGCCCTGGCCGACCGGGTGTTCGAACTGAGCGAGTTTCTGGTTCACGTGGTCGATTTCAACCATCAAGACCAGGGCGAGCCCTGCACGATTGCCTTGCACACCTCGTGCCATGCTCGCCGCCAAATGGGCGCGCACGACACCAGCTCGGCCTTGCTGGACAGCCTGGATCAGGTGCAGGTGGTGGAGCAGGCGCGCATAGAAGAGTGCTGTGGTTTCGGTGGCACATTTGCGCTGCTGTACCCCGACATCTCAGAAGCCATCGTCACTGACAAGGTGACTGCCATCCGTGGCACGGGGGCCCAATGTGTGGTCAGCGCCGATTGCGGCTGTTTGCTCAACATCACCGGTCGCGCCGCCAAACAAGATGAACTGGCCGGCATCTCAACCCCCACCTTGCCTGGCGAACATTTGGCCAGCTTTTTGTGGCGGCGCACGAACACGGCCAATGGGAGCGCCGCATGAGCGCTCGCGAACAGATCCTGGCACGGCTGAACCAGGCCAAGGTGACACCCCAGACCATGCTGCCTGATGTGACCGGCTGGTATGGCAGCCGCCAGCGTGGTGAAGACCTGCCTCAACGCACGGGTCGGCTGCGCGCCGCGTTGGCCGCCATGCGGGCCGAGGTCCACGATGTCACCCCCGCCAACTGGGCCGAGGTGCTGTTGAGGCTGGCCACCGCCAAAGGCCTGCGCCAAGTGATGGTGGGCACTGACACCCCCCACGGGGCTGAGCTGCTGGCATGCCGGACCCACGGGATTGAGGTGATGGCCTACGCCCAGCCCATTGACACCTGGCGCGACCTGCTGTTTGACGGCGTCGACGCTTCACTGACCCTGGCGCGCGGGGCGGTGGCCGAACCCGGCAGTCTGGTGCTGTGGCCCAGCCTGAGCGAGCCTCGCCTGATGTCGTTGGTGCCTTCGGTCCACTTTGTACTGCTTGATGCAGACACCATTCACGCTGACCTCCATTCGGTCATGGCCGCCGAAGGCTGGAGCCAAGGTATGCCGACCAACGTGGTGTTGGTCTGCGGCCCGTCCAAGACCGCCGACATCCAGCAAACCCTGGCCTACGGTGCCCACGGCCCGCGCGAGCTGGTGGTGTTGTTGCGTCAACCCGTCGGGAGCCCATCATGAGCAAGGTCATTCCCATTCAGGCCGCCCAAGACTTCAAGGCGCGCAGCAAGGCGGTGCTGGACAACGAGGGGCAGCGCAAGAACTTTCGAGGTGCCATGGACTTCTTGCAGGCCAAACGCCGCTCGCAGTTCGGCGACGACGACGAACTGCAAGGGCTGCGCAACCTGGGTCAAGCCATCCGCCAGTACAGCCTGGCCAACCTGCCCCGACTGCTGACCGAGCTGGAAGCCAACCTGACTGCCAACGGCGTGAAGGTGCACTGGGCGCAAGACGCCACCGAAGCCAACGCCATTGCCTTGGACATCGCGCATCGGGTCAAGGCCAAGCACATCATCAAAGGCAAGTCGATGGTGAGCGAGGAGATCGGTTTCAACCACGCGATGGAAGCCGCTGGCATCGAGGCGCTGGAATCCGACATGGGTGAGTACATCGTGCAGCTCGCGGGCGAGGGGCCGTCGCACATCATCATGCCGGCCATCCACAAGACCAAGCAGGAGATTGCCCAGCTGTTTGCCGACGAAGTGCCCGGTGTGGCCTACACGGAAGATGTGGATGCCCTGATTCAGATTGGCCGGCGCGTGATGCGGCGCAAGTTTGCAGAGGCCGACATCGGCCTGTCGGGTGTCAACTTTGCGGTGGCCGAATCCGGCACCCTGTGCCTGGTGGAAAACGAAGGCAACGGCCGCATGTGCACCACGGTGCCCAAGGTGCACATTGCCATCACCGGCATCGAAAAGGTGGTGGAAAAGCTGGCGCATGTGCCCCCGCTGCTGAGCCTGTTGACGCGCTCGGCCACGGGCCAACCGGTGACCACTTACGTCAACATGATCAGCGGGCCACGCAAGCCTGGCGAAAAAGACGGCCCGCAAGAGGT
>DAIOEI010000386.1:0-2806 GCA_036746335.1 Hydrogenophaga sp.
AGTACGCCGTCAAGTGGGACGGCGAGTGGCAGATCACCTACGAGACCTTCCGCGATATGGGCGCGGCCTACGGCGTCGGCCTGATCCTGATCTACCTGCTGGTGGTGGCGCAGTTCAAGAGCTACCTCACGCCGCTGATCATCATGGCGCCGATCCCGCTCACCATCATCGGCGTGATGCCCGGCCATGCGCTGCTCAACGCGCAGTACACCGCCACGTCGATGATCGGCATGATCGCGCTGGCCGGCATCATCGTGCGCAATTCCATCCTGCTGGTGGACTTCATCGAGCTGGAAACGAAGCGCGGCGTGCCGTTTGCCGAGGCGGTGGTGCAGTCCGCCGCGGTGCGCGCGCAGCCCATTGCGCTCACCGGCCTGGCCGCCATGATGGGCGCCTTCTTCATCCTCGACGACCCGATCTTCAACGGCCTGGCGATCTCGCTGATTTTTGGTATCGCCGTGTCCACGCTGCTGACCCTGGTCGTGATCCCCGTTTTGTATTTCGCCGTTTACCGCAAGCGGTACGAGGCTTTGGCCGCCTGAGTATTTTTTGTCCCTGTGTGTTTCTTTCTAGGAGTTTGAAATGACCGTTGAACGTTATATCCGTGTGATCGCTGGCCTGTTCATCATGATCTCGGTGGCCCTGGGTGTGGAAGCCAGCCCGCTGTTTGTCAGCCCCTGGTTTCTGGCTTTCACCGCCTTTGTCGGCCTGAACCTGTTCCAGTTCGGCTTCACCAATTTCTGCCCGCTGGCGCTGATCCTCAAGGCCGTGGGTGTGCCGGAGAGCAAGATCGCCTGCAGCTCCAATTGAGCGCCGCGCTCCAGCGCGGCGTTCTTGCAGGGAGATCCTGTCTGGGCGGGTCGTGAGCCCCTCGACCGCATGCGCTGGCTTGCAAAGCGCGCTGTGAGGGGTGGCTGCCCACGGCTGGGCAGTTTTGCTGAAAGGCGAATCCGTTCGCTGCGTCTTCACCTTTTTCGGATGTCCCATGTCTTCTCCCACACCCCTGAAGTTCCTGATGCCCGGCTATTTCGCGCTGGTCATGGGCTTGTCTGGTCTGACCCTGGCCTGGCACCAGGCGGCTGGTGTGCTGGGAGAGATGGCGTCGGGCATTGCGCTGGTTCTGGGATTGTTGTCGGCGCTGGTGTTCGGTGTTTTGCTGGTGGCGTCCTGGCTGCGCTGGCAGCGCTACCCGGTGGCCTTGGCCGATGACCTCAAACACCCGGTGCGTCATGCCTTCGTGGCGGCGCTGCCGGTGTCGGTGCTTCTGCTGGCCACCGTGGGCGTTTCACTGGGCGGTGCAGGCGAACCGTTCGGCCCGGTCTGGAACGCCCTTTGGTGGGTGGGCAGTCTGGGCCAGTTGTGGGCCACGGTTTGGGCACTGGGCCGCTGGCTCTCGCTTGCCACGCCACAGGCTGCTCCCCCGGCGGGCACAACACCGGTTGCTGCTGGCCTGTGGCCCGCTGTCACCCCGGTGTTGCTGATCCCGGTGGTGGGCAATGTGGTGGTGCCGCTGGCCGGGCTGCCGCTGGGGCATGGCCTGTGGTCGGCCTGGCAGTTCGGAGTGGGTGCGTTTCTCTGGCCGGTGGTGGTGGCGCTGATTCTGGCGCGCCGCATCGCCCACAGCCCGTTGCCCGAGCGCATTTTGCCGGCCTGGTTCATCACCATCGCACCCCCCGCCGTCATTGGCGTGGTGCTGACCCAGTGGCAGGCGCCACTGCCGGTGGTGGCAGCGGCCTGGGGTATCGCGCTGTTCTTTCTGCTGTGGGTGGCGCCGGTGGTGCGGCGCATTGCGACCCAGCCGTTCAACGTTTCGTTCTGGGCGTTCTCCTTCCCGCTGGCCGCCTTCACCGTGCTCACGCTGCGCCTTGCCGAGCTTGGCGGCGGCGGCGCGCTGCAGACGGTGGCGGTGCTGATGCTGGCCGTGACTTCGATAGCGATTCTCTGGCTGGGATTTTCCACCGTGCGTGGCTTGCGCGATGGCAGTCTGCTGGCGCCCGAGCCGGTGGCCAATATCCAGCCGGTCAGCGCCTGAGGCCCAGCATGTGCGGCGCCGACCCTTCTGCGGACACACTCAGCACCGAGCGCAAAGCCGAGTTGTTGCACCGCCTCAGGCGTGCGGAAGGGCAGGTGCGCGGTCTGCAGAAATTGCTGGAGGAAGGGGCCGACTGCACCAAGATCGCCCAGCAACTGCTGGCCACCCGACATGCCCTGGACAGCACCTATGTGCGCCTGAACCTCTCGCTGGCAGAGCGCGCGCTCGCGACCGGTGACCGTGGCTCACCCGACCTGCTTGCCCAGGTGCTGGACCGGCTGCAAGCCCAACTGGGCCGCTCCCGTTAGGGCTGTTGGCCTGGTCTGCCGCGCCTGTGGGGTACGGCGCTTGCCTTGGACTTTGCTGCCAGGCGCAGACGCACGGCTGTCTGGGTTCGGACAGTTGTGACTGGTGTGCAGGTGATGACGGTGGCCGGACCCGGAATAATCCTCCGATGGACTTTTTCAGTGCAATGCCTTTGCTGGCGCTCGCAGCCTTTGCAGCCGGTGTGCTCAATGCCATCGCCGGAGGTGGCAGCTTCCTGACTTTTCCCGCGCTGGTGTTCACCGGTGTACCGCCCATCGTGGCCAATGCCACCAGCGCGCTGGCGGTCAGCCCGGGCTATCTGGGCAGCACGCTGGGCTTCAAGGCCGAGTTGCGCGAATTGCCGGCTCGGCGTTTGCGCCGGGAGATGGTGATCGCAGCGGTGGGTGGTGTGGTTGGTGCTTTGTTGCTCCTGGTCACGCCCGCCCGGCTGTTCTCCGGCATCGTGCC
>DAIOEI010000387.1:0-2796 GCA_036746335.1 Hydrogenophaga sp.
ATGGGCTGCATCAGATCGACCTCGACCTTGAACGGGCCGCTGCCGATGGCGCAGATGTCTTCGTCCACGTTTTCGCGTTCGCTCTGGAAGGTACCGGTCTTCTCCAGACCCAGCATGTCCACCCAGAGCGTCTGCAGGCGCAGCTTGTCGGGGCCACCGATGGCGATCTGCTGGATGCCCAGGACTTTAAAGGGACGGCCACTCATTTCGCAAACTCCACGATGGGCTGATCGACCACCAGGGATTCACCCTTGCTCGCCATGACTTTCGCCACCACTCCGTCGGCCGCAGCGAACAGTACGTTCTCCATCTTCATGGCTTCGATCACCGCCACGCGCTCGCCAGCCTGCACCTTTTGGCCCACCTGCACCGCCACGTCCACCAGCAAACCGGGCATGGGTGAGAGCACGTATTTGCTCATGTCCGGCGGTGCCTTGAAGGGCATGAGCTGGTGCAGTTCGGCCATGCGTGGCGAAACCACCATGGCTTCGAGCTTGGTGCCGTTGTGCTGCAGCACCAGGGCCAGGGGGTTGCGTGGTGAGCCGCGTTCGATCTGGGCGGTGAAAGGCTCGCCGTTGACTTCGCCGGAGATGACGATGTCGTTCAGCCGCGAGGGTGAACTGATCTTGTAGCGCTTTCCTTCTCCGTCTTTGCCGATCTGCACCGAGGCATATCCGGTTTCGCCCACAAATTCGTCCACATGGACCGCGTGGTACCGGTGCTGGCCGTCGGCACCGAGCGCCACCACGGTGTAGTCCTTCCCTACCTTGACGCCATAGCCCGGTAACTGACCGCTGATGCCGGTGGCGCGCTCCCGGCTCTTGCGGCGCACAAAGGCAGCCAATGCGACCAAGAAATCGGGATCGCTGTGCGGCACCTCTTCTGCCCGGAAACCGCTGGGGTAATGCTGGGGAATGAAGCCGGTGTTGTAGTTACCCGCGACAAATCCCGGATGCGCCAGCAGCGCAGCCTGAAATGGGATGTTGCTGCTGATGCCCCGGATCACGAAGGCGTTGAGCGCCTCGCGCATCTTCGCAATGGCATCGTTGCGGTCTTTGCCGTGCACGATGAGCTTGGCGATCATCGAGTCATAGAACATCGGAATCTCGCCACCTTCGAACACACCGGTATCCACCCGCACGCCGTATTTGTGTGCAGTGTCGGCCTGCCACATCGTCTCCGTGGGCGTGGAGAAACGCACCAAGCGGCCGGTGGACGGCAGAAAATTGCGGAACGGGTCTTCGGCGTTGATGCGGCATTCGATGGCCCAGCCGTCGCGCTTGACGTCCGCCTGGGTGATGGTCAGTTTCTCGCCGGCGGCCACGCGGATCATCTGCTCTACCAGATCCAGGCCGGTGATGCACTCGGTCACCGGGTGCTCCACCTGCAAGCGGGTGTTCATTTCCAGGAAATAGAAGTCCTGGTCTTTGCCCACCACGAATTCAACGGTGCCAGCCGACTGGTATTTCACCGCTTTGGCCAGGGCCACAGCCTGCTCACCCATGGCCTTGCGCGTGGCGTCGGAAATAAAAGGCGACGGCGCTTCCTCGATCACCTTCTGGTGGCGGCGCTGGATGGAGCACTCGCGCTCGTTGAGGTAAATCACATTGCCGTGGCTGTCGCCCAGGATCTGGATCTCGATGTGGTGCGGTTGCTCTACAAACTTCTCGATGAAGATGCGGTCGTCGCCAAAGCTGTTGCGCGCCTCGTTCTGGCAGGCGGTGAAGCCTTCGAGCGCTTCCTGGTCGTTGTAGGCCACGCGCAGACCCTTGCCACCACCACCCGCCGAGGCCTTGATCATTACCGGGTACCCGATGCCCTTGGCAATGTCGACCGCCTCTTGTGCAGAGGGAATGGGGTCGTTGTAGCCCGGGATGGTATTGACCTGGGCTTCGTTGGCCAGTTTTTTGGACGCGATCTTGTCGCCCATGGCGGCGATCGAATATGCCTTGGGGCCGATGAATGCGATGCCCTCGCCTTCACAGCGCTTGGCAAAGGCTTCGTTTTCGCTCAAAAAACCGTAGCCCGGGTGAATGGCCTGGGCGCCGGTGGCCTGGGCGGCGGCGATGATCTTGTCGGCCACGAGGTACGACTCGCGCGACGCGGCCGGACCGATCAGCACGGCCTCGTCGGCCAGTTGCACATGGCGAGCTTCCTTGTCGGCTTCGGAATACACCGCCACCGTGGCGATGCCCATTTTCTTGGCGGTGGCAATCACGCGGCAGGCGATCTCGCCGCGGTTGGCAATCAGGATTTTGGTGAACATGTCGGTCTCCTAGAAGGGAGTAAATCTGTTGTTGGTTCGAAGGCGGTTCGCTGCGCCCGCCTTGGGCGCGGTGTGCCTGCCTCCGCTCATGTCCCCCGTCGGCCTGCGGCCGGCTCCTCCTTGACTTCGCTGCGACAGGCACACCGCGCCCAAGGCTGCGAAGGAGGAAAAGGCGGTACGGACCGAGCCCAAATCCACCGGAATCAGGTGGTGTGGGCGTTTTGCGCAGGTAAAGGAGGAACGCGAAGCGCGGGGGTCACGGAGCAAAACGTCCGCGCCACCCAAGGCCGCGCCAGAAATGACAAAAGCAGGCACAACAGACATCAAAGAGGAATGTTGCCGTGCTTGCGCCACGGGTTTTTGATCTTCTTGTCCTTGAGCATCACCAGCGAGCGGCAGATGCGCTTGCGTGTCTCATGCGGCAAGATCACGTCATCGATGAATCCGCGTGCGCCGGCCACGAAGGGGTTGGCGAAGCGGGCCTTGTACTCGGCCTCGCGCTCGGCCAGCTTGGCCGGGTCCTTCTTCTC